>JBIIFR010000101.1:0-5719 GCA_044237215.1 Gaiellales bacterium | reverse complement strand
TGCTCCTGACGATCACGCTCGGCACCTCCGTCAACGGCGCCCGCCTCTGGCTGCGCGTCGGCGAGCTCCAGATCCAGCCGGGCGAGTTCGCCAAGATCCTGCTCGTCATCTTCCTCGCCGGCTACCTACGCGAGCGCCGCGAGGTGCTGGCCATGCCGACGCGGCGCGTCCTCGGCATCGGTATCCCTGCGCTGCGCCACTCCCTGCCGCTGTTGCTGCTGTGCGGCATCTCGCTCGTGCTGCTGGTGGCGATGAACGACCTCGGCTCGTCGCTGCTCTTCTACGTGATCGCGCTGGCGATGATCTACATCGCCACGGGGCGGCTCCTCTACGTCGGTGCCGGACTTGGCCTGTTCGCCCTCGGCGCCCTCGGCGCGATCCAGATCGCGCCCCAGGTGCAGACGCGCATCGACGGCTGGCTCAACCCGTGGGGCGACGAGCAGGCGCAGTGCTGCTACCAGATCACGCAGTCGATCTACACGATCGCCGACGGCGGCGTGCTCGGCGCGGGCTTCGGCCGCGGGCTGATCCTGAACGGCGACGGCGGCACGATCATCCCCTTTGCCCAGACCGACTTCATCTTCTCGGTGATCGCCAACGAGCTCGGCCTCGTCGGCGCGATCGCGGTAGTGCTGCTGTACCTCCTGCTCGCCTGGCGCGGGTTCCGGATCGCGACGACCGCCGATGATGGCTTCTCGAAGCTGCTCGCCGCAGGCCTCGCGACGGCGGTCGCCTTCCAGGTCTTCGTGATCGTCGGCGGTGTCATCCGGCTCCTGCCGCTGACCGGGCTGACGCTGCCGTTCGTGTCGTACGGGGGCTCCAGCGTCACGGCCAACTTCGCGATCGCCGGCCTCCTGCTGTGCATCTCGCAACGCGCCAACCGGGACCTGCCGCGATGAACCGCCGCATCTCGCACCTCTTCATCGCCTCGACGGTCGCGCTGCTCGCGCTGATCGTGATGACGTCCTACTGGCAGATCTGGGCGCGCGGCTCGCTCGAGGCGCGCCAGGCCAACGTCCGGCTCGTCTACCGCGACCTCGCGATCGATCGCGGCTCGATCATCACCGCCGACGGGGTCGTGCTCGCCGAGTCGAAGCCCGGGCGCCTCGACGGCCGCACGATCTACACCCGCAGCTATCCGGAGGGCGGTATCGCCGCGCAGCTCGTGGGCTACTCGTCGCTCTTGGCCGGACGCGCCGGACTCGAACGGTCGCTGGACCCCGAGCTGACGGGCAGCACCGGTGATCTGGCCGGCATCCAGAACGCCTTCGACCGCGTCAAGGGCGACACGGTGCGCGGCAACGACGTGATCCTGCGGCTGTCGAGCGCCGGCCAGGAGGCCGCCATGGACGAGCTGGAGCGGCTTGGCGCGCGCGGCAGCGTCGTCGTCCTCGACCCCAGTACCGGTGGCCTCCTCGTGATGGCCTCGACGCCGACGTACAACCCCGAGACGGGGCTGGCCGAAGCGCTCAACGCCCCCAATTCGCCGCTGCTGAACCGCGCCACCCAGGGCCTCTACCCGCCCGGCTCGACCTTCAAGGTCGTGACGGCCGCGAGCGCGCTCGACAACGGGGCCGTCACCGTCGACCAGGAGTTTCCCGGCACGGACTGCATCCAGACCGGCGGGCAGGAGCTCTGCAACTTCCGGAAGCGTGACTACGGAACGCACGACTTCGGCTACGCGCTCGTCCACTCGATCAACACGACGTTCGCGGAGGTCGGCATCGCGCTCGGCCAGGAGCAGCTCGAGGAGACGATGCGCGACTTCGGCTTCTTCAAGCGCTTCCCCTGGGACTATCCGCCCGAGCAGACGCTGCCGTCGGGGATCTTCAACCGCCGCGGCAACCTCGTGCCGTTCGACACCCCGGTCGACGTGGCGCGGCTCGCGATCGGCCAGGAGCGACTGCTGGCGACGCCGCTGCAGATGGCGGAGGTCGCGGCGGCCGTCGCGAACGGCGGCCAGCTCGTCGAGCCGCAGCCCGTCCAGGAGGTGCGCGCGCCCGACGGCTCGGTCGTCCGGCGACCCCAGCCCGTCTACCTCGGACGGGCGATGACGACCGAAACCGCCGCGACGCTGCGGATCCTCATGCAGGAGGTCGTCGATGACGGCACGGGCGCGGCGGCGTCCGTCGACGGCCTCGACGTGGCGGGCAAGACGGGCACCGCAGAGACCGGACGCGACGGTCGGAACGCCGCGTGGTTCATCGGCTTCGCCCCCGCCTCGGCACCCCGCTACGCCTTTGCCGTGCTCGTCGAGGACACGGCTGGCACGGGCGGCGATGTGGCCGCGCCGATCGCGGCGAGCGTGCTACGGGCGCTGACAGGGTCGTCATCGTGAGACAATCCGCACGGAACCCTGCATGACGACTTCGATGGACACCTCCGATGGCGCGCTCTTCGCCGGCCGTTACCGCATTATCCGACGTCTCGGACAGGGCGGCATGGCCCGCGTGTACCTGGCGCAGGACGAATCGCTGCACCGTGAGGTCGCGATCAAGGTGCTGGCGGACCGGCACAGCGACGATCCGCACTTCATCGAGCGGTTCCAGCGCGAGGCCCGCGCGGCCGCGCGGCTGAACCATCCGAACATCGTCCAGGTCTACGACCAGTCGCAGGGCGGCATGTCGTACATCGTCCAGGAGTACGTCGAGGGCGAGACGCTGAAGGACCTGATCCGGCGCGAGTCGCCGCTCGATCCGCGCCGCGCGATCACCATCGCCCTGCAGATCCTCGCCGCGCTCCGCGTCGCGCATCAGCAGGGCGTCATCCACCGCGACGTCAAGCCGCAGAACATCCTGATGCAGCCCGACGGCAAGCTGAAGGTCGCCGACTTCGGCATCGCGAGCGCCGGTGGTGACACCGAGATGACCGAGGCCGGGTCCATCGTCGGCACCGCCCAGTACCTCGCCCCGGAGCAGGCGCGTGGCCTCACGGTTGGGCCGCCGGCCGACCTCTACGCGCTCGGCATCGTGCTCTACGAGATGCTGTCCGGGCGCGTGCCGTTCGAAGGCGACTCGGCCGTCAACGTCGCGCTGCGCCACGTGCAGGAGGCACCGGAGCCGCTGACCGAGCGCAACCCGCTCGTGCCCGTCGCGCTCGAGTCCGTCGTGATGCGCGCGCTCGCCAAGGATCCCCGCCAGCGCTACCAGAGCGCCGACGAGATGGGCATCGAGCTCGACCAGGTGCGTCAGGGCCTGCCGATCAGCGACGAGACGGCCGTGATCGGCGCCGCGACGCTCGCGATGGCACGCCCCGGCCCGCCGACACCCGCCGAGACGATGGTCGCGCCGCCCCTGCCACCGCGCGAGGCCGGTCCGCCGCGCACGCCCGCCAACCCCAATCGCCGCCGCCTCTGGATCCTCCTGATCGTGCTCGGCGTCGTCCTGGTCGCGATCACGGCCGGCGTGTTCGCCTTCACCCGCGGGGATACCGGTGGCGGTGACACCGCCACAACGGCGACCACCAGCGCGCTCGTTGAGATCCCCGATCTGACCGGCCAGACGCAGGCGGAGGCCACCGCTGCGCTGAAGGCCCTCGACCTGGCGGTGCTGATCACCAAGCAGGCCTCAGCCGACGTGCCCACCGGCCAGGTCATCGCGGTGCGGCCGAATCCGGGTGGCCGGGTGCCGCCCGGCACCACCATCGAGCTGCAGATCTCAACCGGACCGAACGTCGTCGCCATTCCCAGCGTCCAGGGCTCCGCCGTCGGCACCGCCACCGCCCAGCTCGAGGCGCTCGGGCTACTCGTCAGCACGGTCGAGGACGTCTCCGACAGCGTGGCCGAGGGGAACGTCATCTCTCAGGCGCCGTCGGCGGGCGTCGAGGTCAAGCCCGGCTCGACGGTCACGCTGACCGTCTCGAGCGGCCAGCAGACCACCGTCGTCCCGAACGTGGCGAAGATGGACATCGCGAACGCTCAGAACACCCTGATCGCGGCGGGCCTCGTGCTCGGTGCGCAGACCGAGGTCAACGACGCCGCGCCGGCCGGGCAGGTCGTCAGCCAGGATCCGGCCGCGGGCACCAGCCTGCCGGCGGGTGGCTCGGTCAGCGTCGTGATCTCGAAGGGCCCGGCGACGACGACGGTGCCGAGCGTGATCAACCAGGCGCGCGGTGCGGCCGAGGCGACGCTGAGCAGCGCGGGCTTCACGTCGAACGCCACTGAGCAGGCCACCACCGATCCGGCTCAGGACGGCATCGTCATCTCGCAGGATCCGGCCGGCAGCTCCCAGCGGCCGCAGGGCTCGACCGTGACGATCGTCATCGGCCGCTACACGGGGTCGACGGGCTAGTGGCGGAGCGCCTGCGCGTCGCCGTGCTCGGCGGCGGCCGCTCCTCGGAGCACGACGTGTCCCTGCGCTCGGCCGAGAGCGTGGCTGGGGGCCTCGATCCCGACCGCTTCGAGGCCGTGCCGATCACGATCTCCCGCGCTGGCGTCTGGACCGGCCCCGATGGCGCGCTCGTCTCCGTCACGCCGGGCCAGGGCGGCCCGCTGGGCTGCGACGTCGTGTTCCCCGTCCTGCACGGCCCGTTCGGCGAGGACGGCACGGTGCAGGGCCTCTGCGAGATGCTCGGCGTTGCCTACGTCGGCTCTGGCGTCCTCGGTGCGGCGCTGACGATGGACAAGGAGCGCTGCAAGGCCGCACTCCGCGACGCCGGCATCGACGTGGCGCGCGAGGTGCTGGTTGGCCCCGACGACGAGCGCGGCAGCGTCCGCGCCCGCGTCGACGGCGAGCTCGGCTTCCCCGTCTTCGTCAAGCCGGCCCGACTCGGCTCGAGCGTCGGTATCTCGCGCGTCGAGGCCGCCGTCGACCTCGACGCCGCACTCGACCTCGCGCTTGCCCACGACGACAAGGTCATCGTCGAGGAGCTGCTGGTCGGCCAGGAGGTCGAGTGCAGCGTGCTCGGTCTGCCGCCCGCACTGACCGCCTCCGTCGTCGGCGAGATCACCTTCGAGGCCGAGTGGTACGACTACGAGGCCAAGTACGCCGCCGGCGGCTCCGCCCTCGTGACGCCCGCCGACATCCCCGCCGAGGCCGCCGAGCGCCTGCGCACGACGGCCATGCGCGCCTTCGCCGTCTGCGACTGCCACGGCATGGCGCGCGTCGACTTCTTCTTCACCACGGGCGGACGGCTCGTGCTCAACGAGATCAACGCCATCCCCGGCTTCACCGCCACGAGCTACTACGCCCGCATGTTCGAGGCGAGCGGCCTCGCCTACGTCGATCTGCTGACGCGCCTCGTCGAGCTCGCCGTCGAGCGCCACGCGCGCAACGACGCGCTGCTGCGCTAGCTGCCGGCACCCGCTTCCACCTCACCCGGCTGGTGCGAATCTGGATCCGGATCCAGAACTGCCGTTGTTGTGCGAATTTGGATCCGGATCCAGATTTGCCGTTTTTGTGCAGATTTGGATCCGGATCCAGATTTGCACTCAGGCGCCGGTCGGCACCCCGATCAGCCGAATCTCCTTGAACGTCACCGCGTGGCCACCCTTGACGGGGGGCAGACCCGTGATCCAGATCAGGACGTCCGTCAGCGGCGCGGTGCGGCGGATCGGAATCGCGGTCAGCGGCCGAACCAGTTCCTTGGCGTCGGCCAGCGGCGTCCAGTCACGCGGAGCGCGGGCCGGCACGGGACCGCGGATGCCGTAGATCGCGACGGTGGCGCCGATGGGGGCGCTGGCCAGGGTGACGCGACGCACGCGGCTCGGCACCGCGAGCCG
>JBIIFR010000102.1:0-5719 GCA_044237215.1 Gaiellales bacterium | reverse complement strand
GAGGGTGAGGCCCAGGCGATCGACTCCGTCTTCTCGTCGATCCACGCCGGCGACCCCAATGAGCAGCTGCTCGCGTACACCTACCTCCAGCAGCTGCCGCTGATCGCCGACGGCCGGGCGACCAAGCTGCTGATGGTGCCGAGCGACGCGATCGCCAGCATGGGCTCGCTGTCGGCGCTCGGGTCGGCCTTCGGATTCCTCAACGAGTCGCAGGGCGAGCAGGGACCGTCGCGCCGCGAGCAGGAGGAGCAGGCGCAGCAGCGCGAGGCCCTCCTCCGCCAGCAAGAGGTCGAGCGGCAGCGCGGTCCGGACGAGAACGAGGCGTAGCAGCGATGGAGACCGTGCTCATCATCTGGCTCGTGATCGCCGTCGTTGCGCTGGCGTTCGAGGTCGCCACCACCCAGCTGATCGCCATGTACATCGCCGCCGGCGCGCTCGCGGCGGCCCTGGTCACGGTGCTCGGGATCGACGTGCCGTTCCAAGTGCTGGCCTTTGCGATCGTCACGGTCGTCGCGCTCGCCACCACGCGCACCGCGCTCAGGCGCATGCTCGACCGCAGCAGTCCGCTACAGGCGATGAACGTCGACGCGCTGATCGGCCAGCACGCAGTCGTCACCGAGCAGATTGACAACGTCCTGGGTCATGGCTACGTCGTGGTGCGCGGCGAGACGTGGCAGGCGCGCAGCTCCGACGAGTCCGGCATCGATGTGGGGCAGCACGTCCACGTCGATCGGATCGACGGCGTGTCCCTGTTCGTGTCGCGGATCGGCTGACCGCACCGCGGGTCGCAGCGGAGCGCTGAGCCGGTCGGCGATGATGGCAGGATCGGCAGGTACGGCGCCCGGGCCCTCGGCAACCCTGCCACCGGGAAGCGTGACCGACGTTGCCCGCAAGCTGACAGCGGGTGATGGAGAGCAATGAGTAGTCCGGCTTGCAGCAGCACAGCGATCCATCCCACGGGTGCTGTGAACGCGTTATCCTCTGCCGCCTATGCCGCGCCGCGTGCGCGCCCCGAAGGAGCTATCCGATGACCGATTCTGACCGCCCGCTCTCGCGGCGGCGATTCCTCCGGGACGCCGGTCTTGCCGCGGGCGCATTGACACTCGGCGCCGGTCTGCTCCCCGCCATGGCCGGCGCGGAACCGCAGCCGTTCACGCCCCGGGGCAGGCTCACCCGCCGCCCGAACTTCCTGGTCATCATGGTCGACGAGAAGCGCGTGCCGATGGCCTACGAGAGCGAGCGCCTGCTCGAGTGGCGCCGCAAGAACCTCCGCACCGAGGAGGCGCTGCGCCGCAACGCGCTGGAATTCACCAACCACTACGCGATGGCCACCGCCTGCTCGCCGTCGCGCGCCTCGATCTGGACCGGCCAGTACCCGTCGCTGCACGGCCTGACGACGACGAGCGGTATCGCCAAGCGCACGCCCGAGTCGGACCTGTATTGGCTCGACCCGACGACGGTCCCGACCATGGGCCACTGGTTCCGTGCCGGCGGCTACGACACGTATTACAAGGGCAAGTGGCACGTCTCCGAGGCCGACCTCTACCAGCCCGGCTCCTACGATCCGCTTCCGTCCTACACGGCGCAGGCGCGCGTCAACCCGCGGCTCGCAAACGTCTACCTCAAGGCGGATCGCCTCGACCCCTTTGGCTTCCACGGCTGGGTGGGCCCCGATCCGCACGGCAGCAGCCCGCTCAACTCTGGCTCGTCCGGCCCGGGGGGCCGTGGCCGCGACCAGGCCTACGCGCAGGAGAGCGCGGAGTTGCTCCGCGCGCTGCGCACCGCCGATCGTCCCTGGCTGGCAGTGACCTCGTTCGTCAATCCGCACGACATCGTGCTGTGGGGCCTGCTCTCGCTGGCTCAGCGGAAGCTCTACCTGGCCCAGCAGCTGCGCGGCTCGAACGTCCCGCTCGACCTCTTCACCGATCTCTACACGCAGTCGAACGCGGAGGACCTGTCCACCAAGCCGACGGCGCAGGCGAGCTACAAGGCCGTCTACCAGCAGGGCCTCCAGCCGACGCGGGCGGAGCCGCCGCATCAGCGCTTCTACTACCAGCTGCAGAAGAACGTGGACGAGGACATGGGCCGGGTCTTCTCGACGTTGAAGGAGTCGGCGAGCGACTACCGCGAGACGATCGTGATCTTCCTGTCCGACCACGGTGAGCTGCTCGGTGCGCACGGCGGGCTTTTCCAGAAGTGGCACAACGCGTACGAGGAGTCCATCCACGTACCGCTGATGATCCACAACCCGACGCTGTTCCCGGAGCGGAGCTCCACGGATCTGCTCACGAGCCACGCCGACCTCCTGCCGACGATGCTCGGCCTGGCCGGTCTAGATGAGGAAGCGCTTCGCCCGACGCTGATCGAGACGCACACGCAGGTGGAGTGTTTGCCGGGTCGCGACCTGTCCGGCTTTGTCCTGGGCGTCGAGCAGGAGCGCGACGTGCCGGAGGCGCCGCAGTACTTCATGACCGACGATGCGCCGTTCCGCGGTCAGCGTCAGATCGCCTGGAACAACGTGGAGTACTTCCCCGTCATCCAGCCGAACTCGATCGAGAGCGTGCTCGTGAAGCTGCCGACGGGCAAGAACCGCAAGCTCGAGCTGTGGAAGTACTCGCGGTACTTCGAGAACACGGCGATGTGGAGCAGCCAGCCGGCAGCCGGCAGCGGCAGTCCCACGGTCGATGTAATCACGGTCGTCGACGGCACCGTCACCACGGGCGGTCCGACGACAGCCACGCGCTACGTCAAGTCGACCCAGCCGAACGCGAGCCAGGGGCAGCAGGCGAAGGCCCCCGACGAGATCGAGGTCTACAACGTCTCGCGCGACCCGGCCGAGCTGACCAACCTCGCCACGGATCCGGCGAGCCAGGCCACGATCGCGAAGCTGGCCAAGTTGCTCGCCGCGCAGCGCAAGGCCAAGCGCCACAATCCCGTCAAGCAGCCGTACACGGACAATGACGCGATGACGTCGTTCGTCTACGACGCGAGCACGTACGTCGGCGGCAACTAGCCCGCCCGCCCGTCGCCGATATTCCTGACCTTCCGCTCGACCATCTGGAGATCACCATGCCGTTCGTATCGACGCCAACCGCACGCCGAGGCGACCCCACCGCTCGCAGATCGCTCACGCTCCTGTGCGGCGTGGTCATCGCCCTCGCCGCTGCGGCACTGACGATGCCGCTCGACGCTCTGGCCCGCTCGATTCCGCCGGGCCGCGGCCAGGCCACGGCGGAGCAGTTCATCGGGCGCCCCGCGATCGCCAAGCCGGTTGCGCTGCAGACGATCCCGCAGAACCCGTTCATGGCGGCCGGTAGCACCTCGAACATTCACAACGACTCCTACATGACCGACACCTACCGCCAGAGCGGCCCGCTCGGCGATGAGATGTCGGTCACGTCCGTCATGGCGAAGGGCGAGTGCGCGAGCGTCACCTTCACCAGCAAGGGCCAGATCGTCGCGATCTGCCTGCTGCCCGGTAGGCCCGCGTACCTCACGCTGATGGATGCCGACACGCTCCAGATCGTCACCCGCACCGCGCTGCCGTCCGTTCCCGCGACCACGAGCGCGGCGCGCTCCTCGCGCCCCTCGACCCGCGACTACACCGAGCTGTCCGGTGGGTACTTCTATCTCGACAACCAAGATCGTGCGGTCGTCTCCACCGCCACGCGTCACCTGATCACGTACCGGATCACGGGCACGGGGAAGCGGACCTCCTTCAAGGCAGTCTCCGATATCGACCTGACTGGCGTGGTCGCCGCAGGCGACGTGATCGAGTCGGCGTTGCCGGACTTCGCCGGGAACGTCTGGTTCATCACCCTCAATAACGGGGTCGTGGGGTACATCGACCATGAGACGAAGGTGCCGCGCGCGATGACGCTCGGCGCGGCAGCGGGTGACGAGCAGATCGCCAACTCGTTCTCGATGGGCAAGGACGGTGGCGTCTACATCGTCAGCACCAAGGCGATGTATCGCTTCGACGTCGCGACGTTCCCGGCTCCGACTTGGCGCACCGTCTACGACAACGCGGGCACCCAGAAGCCGGGGCAGAAGAGCATCGGCTCCGGCACGACGCCGACGATCATGCCGCGCAATCGCGTGGCGATCGTCGACAACGCGGCACCGCGCGAGAACGTCGTCGTCTACGACGTGCGAACAGGCACCGAGGTCTGTCGCGAGCCGATCTTCCCGGTCGGTCGTAGCGCCACGGAGAACTCGCTGATCTCGATCGGCGATGCCCTGATCGCCGAGAACAACTACGGCAATGCCGGTCCGCAGTCCACGACACTCGGTCGCACGACGACGCCTGGCATCACGCGCGTCGATGTGAGTGCCGCCGGCGAGTGCACGACGGCGTGGGCCAACACCACCGTCTCGTCGCCGTCCGTGGTGCCGAAGGTCTCGGCCGGCGCGGGGCTCGTCTACACGTACAGCAAGCCGAAGGGTCCCGGCACGATCGACCGCTGGTACTGGACCGCGATCGACTTCCGCACCGGCAAGGTCGTCTACAGCAAGCTGGCCGGCACCGGGGTCGCCTACAACAACAACTACGCGTCCCTCTATCTCGGCCCGGACGGCGCGGGCTACGTCGGCGTCACCGGCGGACTCGTCCGGGTGAGCGACGGCATGACCAAGTAGGGCGGACGGCACCGGCAGGGCTGGATGCGACGAAGGGGTCTGACCCTTTCGTCGCATCCAGTCCTGCGCCGTCCTCACCAGCGAGGGAAACCCCCACCCGGGTCGCGCCAATCTGTGATTGGGTTGGTGGAGTGCAGAACCAACCCATGCGCCGGTATCCCCTCAACCTCGTCCTGCTGATTGCCGTGGCGGTCGCTGCCCTGTGCGCCACTCCTGCCAGCGGCCTGTCGGCTGCTGCGACCACCGTGCGGCCCCGTCTGCGGATCACCGCGCGCACCATCTCGCTCCGCATTGCCGGCACCACCGCCGGGTACACCCTCCGCGCGACGCGCGGCCGCCTCGTGTACCGGGGCCGCTGCTCGCTGCAGGGCGGTGCGACGACCTGCCGTGTGCGCGTGCCGGCCGGACGCTGGGGCGTGGAGCTGCGCCGCGCCGGGGCAGTCGTCTGGCAGCGCACGCTGCGGGTGCACCGCGTCGCGCCGATCGCCGCCGCCCGCTGGGTCACGCCTGCCTAGTGACATCCGCTGCTCGTCCGCTTTGCCGCCGCACCGGGGACGACGTAGTTGATCACCGCGCGCCGCGATGGTGCAGCCGTGACGGGACCCTGCTCCGTCGCCGCCGGGCGCGCCGTCTGCCGGCTGACGCGTCAGGAGAGCGTCGATCCTGCGGCGGGCGATCCCGGGGCTAGCCCCGCTGCGTGCGGTCGGGGGCTTGTGCAGGCCTCGGCATGGCCATAATGTCCCCGATCCGTCTACTTGGAGGAGATAGTCATGAACGATGAGCAGAACGGTCGTATCGCTGCGGACGTGTACGCGCGCACGATGACCGATCCCGAGTTCAAGGCGCAGTTCATCGCCGATCCCGCTGCGGTGCTCAGCGCGGCAGGCGTTGAGGTGCCCGAGGGCTTGACCATCAAGGTGCTTGAGAACTCGTCGACGACGGTCCATGTCGTTCTTCCCGACCCCGAGGCCATGACGGACGAGCTCCTCGCTGCCGCGAGCGGCGGGTCGACCGCGGGCAGCGCGGGCACCATGTCGACCGCGCTCTGCTCGTGCGGTGCAAGCACCGCGGGCTCGGCGGG
>JBIIFR010000100.1:0-5726 GCA_044237215.1 Gaiellales bacterium | reverse complement strand
CTGGGTACCCGAGCAGTACGGCAAGCGCATGGAGGACTGGCTGCGCAACATGGGCGACTGGTGCATCTCGCGCAAGCGCTACTGGGGCCTGCCGCTGCCGTTCTACAAGACCGAGAGCGGCGAGTTCCTGATCATCGGCTCCGTCGACGAGCTGCGCGAGCGGGCGGTCGATTCGCTCGACGGCCTCGAGGAGTTGCACCGCCCGTGGATCGATGGCATCCGCGTGCGCACCGACAGCGGTGAGATCGCCGAACGCGTCACGGAGGTCGGCGACTGCTGGCTCGACGCCGGCATCGTCCCGTTCTCGACCCTCGGCTGGGGTCGCGAGGAGTTCCAGGAAGGCGGCTACGCCGCTGGCGCGGGCGCGGGCCTGACCAACGCCGACCTGCCCGACCACGCCTACTGGGAGAAGTGGTTCCCCGCCGACTGGATCTCGGAGATGCGCGAGCAGATCCGCCTCTGGTTCTACTCGCAGCTGTTTATGAGCGTCGTGCTCGTCGGCAAGGCGCCGTACCGGAACGTGCTCGGCTACGAGAAGCTGCACGATGAGACCGGACGGGCCATGCACAAGTCGTGGGGCAACGCCATCTGGTTCGACGATGCCATCGAGGACATCGGTGCCGACGTCATGCGCTGGATGTACGCGCTGCAGACGCCGTCGCAAAACATGAACTTCGGGTATGGCCCAGCCAACGAGGTGCGCCGCCGCCTGCTGACCCTCTGGAACAGCTACGCCTTCCTGATCCGCTACGCCGAGTTGGACGCCTTCGTCCCCACCTACGCGGATCTGCAGGAGCGACCGCCCAGTACGACTGCGCTCGACCGCTGGATTGTCGCCCGCGTGGACGAGACAATCGCGGCCTGTGATGAGGCCCTTGGTGGCTACTGGCCGCCGGCCTACGCCCGCGCCGTCGAGGCGCTCGTCGACGATCTGTCCGCCTGGTACATCCGCGGCTCGCGCGCCCGCTTCTGGCGTTCTGAGAGCGACGCGGACAAGGACGCGGCCTTCCGCACGCTCTGGTACGTCCTGGCCCAGGTCTGCCGGCTGATCGCCCCGGCCATGCCGTTCCTCGCCGAGGACCTCTGGCAGAACCTCGTGCGGGAGCGGGCCGTCGGCGCCCCCGATTCGGTGCACCTGGCCGGCTGGCCGACGGCCGACGCGCCCGACCGGCAGGCGCTCGAGGCCTTCTCGCTCGCGCAGACCGCGATCTCGCTCGGGCGCGGTGCGCGTGCACAGGGCAACCGCAAGCTGCGCCAGCCGCTGCGGGAGGCCGTCATCGCTACGCCCGACCCCGCCGCCCGAGCCGCGATTGAGAGCCTGCGTGAGGAGATCGCGCTCGAGCTCAACGTGCGCAACGTCCGCATCGCCGATGCCGTCGACGAGCTCCTCGAGGTTGAGATCGTGCCCAACTTCAAGGTGCTCGGGCCCAAGCTCGGCAAGGACATTCCACGCGTCCAGCAGCTGCTCAAGGCCGGCGATTACACGCGCGAGGGCGACACCGTCATGGTCGGCGGCCACACGCTGGAGGCGGGGGAGATCGAGCTGCGCACGCGACCGCGCGAGGGCTTCGCCGTCGCCGACGAGGGCGGCATTGCGGTGGCCCTCGACACCGAGCTCGATGAGGACCTCGAGGACGAGGGGCTGGCCCGCGAGCTGATCCACTTCATCCAGGGCCAGCGCAAGGATGCCGGGTTCGAGGTATCGGACCGCATCGTGATCGCCCTCAGCGGAGACGCGCAGCTGCAACGCGTCGTCGCCCGCTACGGCGCCGACGTGCAGCGCGAGACCCTGTGCACGGAGCTCACGGTCGCCGATTCCGTGGACGGCAGCGCGTTTGCGGCCGACGGCTGCAGCGGCACGGTCGCCGTGCAGCGCGCGGACTGAGGCTGCTCCGTCACCCCCGGGTGAAAGACTGGAGACGTGGAGGAGCACGTACCCCCGGGCGTTCTACGCCAGCTGCCGAACATCCTGACCACGCTGCGGCTGCTCGCAGTGCCGCTCTTCGCCGGCCTGATGATTACCGCGGACGGGTCGACGGCCCCCGCCGCCGCCGTCGTCTTTGCCTTTGCCGCGGTGACGGACTTCCTCGACGGGGAGCTCTCGCGGCGGCTGCATGCGCAGAGCCGTTACGGGCGCGTGCTCGACCCGATCGCCGATCGCCTATTGATCGATGTCGCCGTGATTCTGCTCTGGGCGGACGACCGTGTGCCACTGGCGCTTGTCGTGATCGTGCTCGCCCGCGACATCCTGCTCCTGTTCTCGCTGCTGTTCGGGCGGGGTCGCCACCTCGGCATCCGCGTGAACGTCGTCGGTAAGGCCGGCACGCTCGTGACCATGATCGGACTGTTGCTCGCGATCGTGACGCCGCCCGGTTCCGTGGCGACGCAGATCGTGCTCTGGAGCGGCGTGGCACTGCTGGTGATCGGGGGGTTCGTCTACGTGCGAACCCTGCGACGCCTGCGCGCGTAGGCGAACCCTCAAGCGCTGGTGTACCCTTGGCGCCGCGTCGGTGTATGCTGGCGCGACATGTTCTGTCAGGAATGCGGATATCGGAATGCGGCGACTGCGCACTATTGCGCCAAGTGCGGCACGCTGCTCGATCCCGACGCGCCCGACGCGACCGCCTCCTATCAGGGTGATTCCGACACGCAGGAGGTCCCGGTCACGCCGGGCCACCAGCTGCCGGCCGTCGTGATCCGCAGCGGCGGACGGGCCGGGGAGCACATCGGTCTGACGCAGCCGCGCGAGACCATCGGCCGTGCGGGCGAGGCCTCGATCCTGCTCGATGACGTCACCGTGTCCCGGCGCCATGCCGCGATCGAGGAGGAGGCTGACGGTCGCTATCTGGTCGACCTCGCCAGCCTGAACGGTACCTACGTGAATCACCGTCGCATCGAGCGCGTCCGCCTGCGCGATGGCGACGAGGTACAGATCGGCAAGTTCAAATTGACGTATCTCGAGTAGTGATGGCTATCGGCGAGGAGAAGCCACTCACGATCGGTGCTGTTTGCAAGGAGTTGAAGGCCGAGTTCGACGATGTCTCGATCTCGAAGATCCGCTACCTCGAAGAGCAGCAACTGGTCAATCCGCTCCGCACGCAGGGCGGCTACCGGCTCTACCGCCGCGAGGACATCGAGCGCCTGCGGACCATCCTGCAGCTCCAGCGCGACGAGTTTCTGCCTTTGAAGGTGATCCGTCAGGAGATCGAGGGCAACGGTGGCGCGATCTCACGCAGCCGCGAGCGCAAGGCGCGACGCACTATGCAGGCGACCACCGCTGCGGACAACGCCCGCCGACTCGACCGCTCGGAGCTCCTGCGGGAGACCGGGCTTGATGACGTCGCCTTCGCAGAGCTGCAGTCCTACGGCATCGTCAATGCCGACGAGGATGGCCTCTACAGCGATGCCGAGCTCGAGATCGTCAGGATCTGCCAGCGCATGGCCGAGTTTGGCCTCGGACCGCGACACGTGCGCCAGCTGTACACCGGCGTCCAGCGCGTCGCCGGTCTGCTCGACCAGGTGCTCGCACCGGCCCTGCGCAGCCGCAACGCCCAGCGCCGGGAGCAGGGTACCGAGGAGCTGGCGCAGCTGGCCGGACTCAGCGCCGAGCTGACCGAACGGCTCCTGCTCCGCGACGTCCGGTAGGGATGACGCCCGACACCCTCGGCGACGACGGACCCGACCTGCGGGCGCGCATCGTCGAGATCCCCGACTTCCCCAAGCCCGGCATCCTCTTCCGCGATCTGCTGCCGTTGCTCGCCGACCCGGCCGCGCACGCCGAGGTGATCCGCCGTCTGGTCGCCTTCGCCGCGCCGCTCAAGCCCGATGTGGTGGTGGGTGCCGAGGCTCGCGGCTTCCTGTTCGGCCCGACGCTCGCCCGCGAGCTCGACTGCAGCTTCGCGCCCGTGCGCAAGGAGGGACGCCTGCCGGGTGCCGCGTGGACCGAGCGCTACACGTTGGAGTACGGCGACGACGCGCTGGAGCTTGCCCACCACGCGGTCGAGCCGGGCATGCGGGCGCTCATCCACGACGATCTGCTGGCCACCGGAGGAACCGCCGCCGCGTGTGCGGCCCTGCTGCAACAGGCCGGCGCGACGCCGATCGGGGCCTGCTTTGTCGCCGAGCTGCAGGGGCTCGACGGCCGCGACCGCCTACCCGGACTGCCGGTCCACGCGCTCGTCCGCTACGAGGGCGCATGATCCGTCCCGCTGCGGGCGCCGACCTGCCGGACATCGCGATCCTCTGGCAGCGCTACCGCGACGAGGCGAGCGACCAGCGCTTCCCGGAGCGCACCAACTGGGAGCGGTGGATCCTGCCGCGGATCGCCGCCGGCGACGTGCGGGTCGGCACCACCGATCGCCACGTCGCGGCGTACGTAGCGTGGCAGCGCTCGTCGCCGAAACCGGGCTCCCCGCGGGACCTCCTGATCCGCGAGCTCTACGTTCACCCCGCCGGTCGGGGTCAGCGCCTGGGTTCCGGACTGCTGGCCCGGGCCATCGACGCCGCACGGCAACGCAACTGCGGCGCCGTCGCCGTCGTCACGAACGTCGACGACGCCGGGGTGCTGGCGCTGGTGGAGCCCTTCGGCTTCGCGCTCGAGGCGGGCGAACTGCGCCTCCAGCTACAGCGCGGCTGATCAGCCCGCCGGCGGAACCCACGTGAGGTAGGCCGGCTTCGGCACGAGCGGCGGCAGCGGGGTAGCCGCTGGGAAGAGGCCAGCGGCAGGCGCCGACGGGGTGTCGACGAGCGTGTTCCAGATGGAGACGCCGAAGCGGGGGTTCGCCGCCGCCGCGAGGAAGGCCGCCACGCCGCCGACCGGGACCGCGTCGGCCGCACCGCTATTGACGGCGTAGCCGGTCTGCCAGACGCTCCGTCCCTGATTGGGGAAGTAGGCGTCGATCGTGGTGAGGATGCCGGCCGGATCACTGAGAGCGAAGTTGCCTGCGTCGGCCGGCACCTCAACGCCGCCGGGCGGGACCAGGCGGACGCCGATGGCGTCAGCTTGGATGCGCGTGCGCGCCATGGCACGTAGGAAGGCGATCGAGGGCGTGTCGACGGTGCTGGCCGGATCGGTCCGAGCCAGCCCGCCGGTGATGATCGGCGCCGTGGTGACCTTGCGGATCTCCGTCGTGGCGTAGCGGGTCAGGACGCGCAGGAGACCGGGGGCGACGAGGCGCCCTGCGAGCCGCTGCGGGCGGAGCCCGGTGAGGAGGTTCGGGCTCGGCCAGATCTCGTAGGCGGCGGCGACCGTGCCGTAGCGGGCTACCACTGCGGCGACGAAGTTCTGGAAGGCTGCCCGCTTGGGCGCCCACGCCGGATCACCGGGCGAGCCGCCCTTTCCGCCGTCGACGCGGGCCCAGTCGGGCGTCCCGCCGATCGACAGGAGGATCGCCGGCGGGCCGGCGGTAGGCGTCTGGTTCGTCAGGGTCAGCGCACGGGCACTGTTGACGGCGGCATCGACTGCGGCCCAGTTGTACGCCGCGTTGCCGGGGAGCCGGGCGTTGGTGGGCTGGGTGGCCGCAATGGTGTTCCAGCGCACATCCACACGCACCCACGTGACGTTGAGCGTGGCCAGCGCCTGGTCAAGGGTCTCCGCCGGAGTGACGGCGGCGGCGTTGTCCGTGCGCGCAGCCTGGAAGCCGTCGTCGACGGCCATGCCAAGCGAGCCCGCGGTCGCCCCAGGCACCGCGATCAGGCCTGCGACGAGGCAGAACAGGGTCAACGTG
>JBIIFR010000180.1:0-4083 GCA_044237215.1 Gaiellales bacterium | reverse complement strand
GCGCGTCACGTGGTCGCCGGTGCGCTTCGTGGCCTTCAGCGCCGCCTTCAGCTCCTCCTCGGTATGCACGTACATCGCGCCGTCCTTGAGCGCGATGCGGAACAGCGGCGGGCGGGCCAGGAAGATGCGGCCACCGGCCAGCAGGTCGGGGAAGAGCTCGTGGAAGAGCGTGATCAGGAGGTTCGCGATGTGTGCGCCGTCGGCGTCGGCGTCGGCCGTGATCACGACCTTGCCGTAGCGCAGATGCTCCTCCTCGAGCGTGGCGACGAGGGTGGCGCCGATGACGTCCTTGCGGCCGCCGAGCGCGACGAGGATCGAGTCGACCTCGGTGTTGTCGAACGCCTTGCCGTTCTTGGCGCCGAGCACGTTGAGGATCTTGCCGCGGATCGGCAGGATCGCTTGCGTCGCGTTGTCGCGCGCCTGCTTGGCGCTGCCGCCGGCCGAGTCGCCCTCGACGATGAAGATCTCGCGGTCGGAGTTCGGGATCGCCGGGTTGTCGATCGTGTCGGCCAGCTTGCCCGGCAGGTTCGAGTCGCTCATGATCGACGTCGCCGCGTTGCGGAGCTTCTTCGAGATCTTGGCCTTGGCGAGGCGTACGTCGCGGGCCAAGATGACACGGTCGAGGATCTTCTTCGCATCGTCGGCGTGCGCCTTGTCGGCGAGCCACTCGGACAGCGCCTGCCCGGTGAAGGCGGCGACCGCGGTCTGGGCCTCCTGGTTGTTCAGCCGGCCCTTGGTCTGACCCTCGAACTGCGGGTTCTCGAGCATCACGGAGACCGCGCCGGTGAGGCCGTCGGCGACGTCCTTGGCGTCGAGCGACTCACCCTTGTCCTTCTTCAGCCGGCCCGCGTCGTAGGCGGCCTGGTTGAGCACGCGCGTGAGGGCGCGACGCAGGCCGGAGACGTGCGCGCCGCCGTCGACGGTGTTGACGACGTTGCAGAAGCTGAAGACGCGGTCATCGGCAGACATCGTCCACTGCAGCGCGATCTCGATCGGGATGCCGCCGGACTCGCCGGACAGGGAGACGATGCCGGGATGCGCGATCTCGCGGCTCTCGTTGAGCTCGTGGACGTAATCGGCGAGGCCCTCGGTGCTGCGGTACTCGTGCTCGGTACCGTCGGGCGTGCGCAGCTGGAAGGTGAGGTTGCGGACCAGGAACGACTTCTCGCGCAGGCGCTGCTGCACCGTGGTGGGGGAGAGGTGCGCGTTCTTGTCGAAGATCGTGCGGTCGGGCGAGAAGCGGACGGTCGTGCCGGTGCCCTCGCCCTTCGTGAGCGGGCGCACCTCCTGCACCGGGCCGTCGGGGATGCCGCGCTGGTAGCGCTGGCTCCACAGGTGCTTGTCGCGGCGAACCTCGACCTCGAGCCACTCGGACAGCGCGTTGGTGACGCTCGCGCCGACGCCGTGCAGGCCGCCCGAGACCTTGTAGCCGCCGTCGCCGAACTTGCCGCCGGCGTGCAACTTGGTGAAGACCAGTTCGAGCGCCGAGACGCCCTGCTCGGGGTGGATGTCGACGGGGATGCCGCGGCCATCGTCGGAGATCGTGATGACCTCGTTCTCGTCCATCACGGTGCGGATCGTCGAGCAGCGCCCAGCCAGTGCCTCGTCGACGGCGTTGTCGACGACCTCCCAGATCAGGTGGTGCAACGCACGGCTATTGGTGCCGCCGATGTACATGCCGGGACGCACGCGCACGGGCTCGAGGCCCTCGAGCACACGGATATCGGCAGCGCTGTAGCGGTCCTTGGCCATCGAGCAGCAGGCTAGCCGCTGGGGTTCCGGGTCAGGGGGACGCCACGGCCGCGCGCAGGTCGTGTCTCCAAGCCAGCGCCAAGCTGGGGGTGAGGTACCCTGCCTCCGTGCTGCTCGCCTCGATCCCCGCCTCGCCCGGCCCGTTCATCTTCCAGTTCGGCTCGTTTGGGCTCCGCTGGTACGGCTTCCTGATCGCCGTCGGCATCGCGCTCGCCCTCTGGATCGTGCGCCGCGAGTTCCGGCGCCGCGGCTGGGACCCGGAGGGCGCCTACACCGTCGCGCTGTGGGCCGTGCCCGCCGGCATCATCGGCGCACGCCTCTACCACGTGATCACGGACTGGCACCTGTTCGCCGACGACCCCTTGCGGATTATCCAGATCCAGCAGGGCGGCCTCGGGCTGCCCGGCGTGATCGCCGGTGGCGCGGTCGGCGTCTACATCGCCGCCCGTCGCTGCGGCCTCTCGTTCGGTGGCGTGGCCGACTGCGTCGCACCCGGGCTGATCCTCGCGCAGGCGCTGGGACGTTGGGGCAACTACTTCAACCAGGAGCTGTTCGGCGGCCCCTCGACGCTGCCCTGGGCCGTCGTCATCGACCCGGCCTTCCGGCCCGCGCAGTACATCGACGTGACGACGTTCGTGCCGACCTTCCTCTACGAGTCGCTCTGGAATCTGGGTGTCTTCGCCGTGCTGATGGCGGTCGTCATCCCGCGGCTCTGGAACCGCGTGCGCCCGGGGACGATCTTCGCCGCCTACCTCGTGCTGTACGGCCTCGGGCGGATCTGGATCGAGACGCTGCGCGTCGATCCCGCCCACGTCATTCTCGGCCTACGCCTCAACAGCTGGGTGTTCGGCGCGGTCGTCCTGCTCGCCGGCATCTACCTGATCGTCTCGCTCCGGCGGCGGGTACCGGCACCCGCCTAGGGCGTCGGCCGCGGGGCCCGGCGCGCCGCTGTGGCGAACGGGATGGCCGCCAGCGCGAGCAGCGCCGAGAGGATGAGCCCCGCGTGGTACGCGCCGTCGGCGAAGCTGCTCGCGCCTTCGAGGGCGTTGCCCGGGTCGGGTCCGCCGCCCGCCAGCGACCAGCCGAGCGCCGCGGCGATGCCGAGCAGCGCGACGGATAGGAGCGTGCCGAAGCGCGCGGCGGCGAGGTTGATCGCCGACTGCATCCCCTCGTCGCCGGACGGCGAGAGCTGCAGCACGGCGTGGGTGACGGGGCCGGCCATGCAGGCCATGCCGAGGCCGAGCAGCACGAGCGTCGGGACCGCGACCCAGACGCGGCCGTCGGCGAGGAAGTAGGCGGGGACCACGCTGAGGGCGGTCAGCAGCGGTCCGATCCGCAGCATCAGGCGCATGTGGTCGCCCGCGGCGAAGGCCGTCAGCCGTCGCGAGGTCAGCATGATCACGAGGCTCATCGGCAGCAGCAGGAGGCCGGTCGTGATCGGCCCGTAGCCGAGCGCGGACTGCAGGCGGATCGAGATCAGGAGGCCCATCGTCAGCGGCGTCGCCCAGGCCAGAATGGTGAAGACGTGGACGCGGTTCATCAGGCGGTCGCGGACGGCGCGCGGCGGGATCATCGGGTCGGGGAAGCGGCGCTCATGCAGGATGAAGCCCAGCAGCACCACGACGCCGGTGCCGAGCAGGCCGAGGACCAGCGGATCGAGGAGGCCGCGGGACGGCCACTCGATTAGGGCCGCCGTCAGCAGCGCGATGGCGGCCGCGACGATGCCGCCGCCGACGAGGTCGATCCGGCGCTCCGCGCGCTGCGAGTCGATGATGCCGCGCGCGAACCAGAGTGCGACGACGAGCGCCGGAATCACCACGAGGAACGCCCAGCGCCAGCCGAACAACCCGCCGATCACGCCGCCGAAGGCCGGTGCGATCGACGACGACAGGCTGGTGCCCGTCACCCACAGGCCGATCGCGCGCGCCTGACGCTCGGGGGCGATCGAGGTGCGCAGGATGGCGATCGAGGCCGGTGTCAGCAGCGCCGCACCGAGCCCCTGCAGCGCGCGGGCACCGATCAGGAAGTCCGCGTTCGGTGCGAGTCCGACGAGCAGCGTCGCCACGATGAACGCGACCAAGCCGATCTGCAGCATCCGCTTGTGGCCCCAGACGTCGCCCATCACGCCGGCGGGCAGCACGAACGCCGTCATCGTGATCAGGTAGGCGTTGACGATCCACTGCTCCTGCGCGAGCGAGGTGCCGAGCTCGTTGCGGATGTCCGGCAGCACGACATTCACGATCGAGATGTCGATGAAGATCGCGCCCGTCGCGAGGATGCACGCGAAGAGTGTCTTGCGTTCGACGAAGCCGCGGAGCATCAGAGCACCCT
>JBIIFR010000098.1:0-5782 GCA_044237215.1 Gaiellales bacterium | reverse complement strand
AAGCGCCGTCCGGCCAGGTACTCCGCCGAGATGCCGATGGTCAGCTCGGGGTTGTGCCGCTCGTTCGCGATGTTGGTCGTTGCTTCAGACATGCTGACTCCTAGTCGCCCTGCTGCGTCGACAGCGGAGCCGACGACGGCATGTAGTCGACGGGATTGACGAGGTGACGCTCCAGCAGGGTCTTGATCTCCTGCAGGGTCTTCTCCTCGGTGACGCCCGGGATGTAGCGGGTGCCGGCGAGCGGAACCTTGGCCATCGCAGCCGCCTCGACCGTGAGGGCCGCGAGGTCCTCCGGCTCCAGCGAGTGGATGTTGGTCTTGCCGCACGCGCGGGCCAGCATCTGGACCTCGAGCGTCATCGTGTGCAGGAAGTTGTAGACCCGCTCAGCGGCCTCGTCGACGACGAGACGCTTGCGCAGATCCAGGTCCTGCGTCGCAATGCCGACCGGGCAGCGGCCCGTGTGGCAGTGGTAGCACGAGCCCGCGGGAACACCGACAGTGCCTTCGTAATCGGTGATACCCGGCAGTTCCTTGTTGCAGTTCAGTGCCATCAGCGACGAGTGACCGATCGCGACGGCCTTGGCGCCGAGTGCGATGCACTTGGCGACGTCAGCACCGTTGCGAATGCCGCCCGCGACGACGAGATCGATCTCGTCGGCGAGGCCGACGTCCTCGAGGGCGCGACGCGCCTCGGGGATAGCCGCCATCAGCGGGATACCCGTCTCCTCGGTGGCGATGTGCGGGCCGGCACCGGTGCCGCCCTCCGCGCCGTCGAGGTAGATGACGTCAGGGCCACACTTGGCGGCCATGCGCACGTCGTCGTAGACACGGCTAGCGCCGAGCTTGAGCTGAATCGGGATCTGGTAGTCCGTGGCCTCACGGACCTCCTGGATCTTCAGGCTCAGGTCGTCCGGGCCCATCCAGTCAGGATGGCGCGCGGGCGAGCGCTGGTCGATGCCGGCGGGCAGGGAGCGCATCTCGGCGACCTGCTCCGTGACCTTCTGACCCATCAGGTGGCCGCCGAGGCCCACCTTGCAGCCCTGGCCGATGAAGAACTCGACCGCGTCCGCGCACATCAGGTGATGCGGGTTGAAGCCGTAGCGGCTCTGGATGCACTGGTAGTACCACTTGGTCGACAGATCGCGCTCCGGCGGAATCATGCCGCCCTCGCCCGAGCAGGTCGCGGTACCGGCCATCGAGGCGCCCTTGGCCAGGGCCATCTTCGCCTCGAGGGACAGCGCGCCGAAGCTCATGCCCGTGATGTAGATCGGGATGTCGAGCTCCAGCGGCTTCTTCGCGAAGCGGGCCCCGAGCACGGTCTTGGTGACGCACTTCTCGCGGTAGCCCTCAATCACGAAGCGGGTGAGGGTGCCCGGCATGAACATCAGCTGGTCCCAGTGCGGGATCGGCTTGAACATCGAGAAGCCGCGCATGCGGTAGCGGCCCAGCTCGGCCTTCATGTGGATGTCGTTCATCACCTCGGGGGTGAAGATCGGACTTCGACCGAGCACTGCGCGCTTGCGCTCGATTTCCTTGGCGTTATCGCTCATCAGATTTCCCCTTTTCCTAGAGAACGAGCTTGCGCTCGGACGGCTCGAGGCTGTCGTAGTTGTAAAGCTTCTTACCGCACACGAACTTCTGGAAGGCCGGGGGCGTGCCCAGTTCGTAGATGCGGAACTTGCGATCGATGAACTCCGTGTCCGCGTCGGTCCACTCGCCGGGGACGCAGTCGATCCCGAGGGACCGCACCTTGCCGCCGACGTAGATGATGCCGTCGTACATGGAGTCACCGAGACCATGGCCGGCGTCGCCGCAGATGACCTGACGGCCACGCTGCATCATGAAGCCGGTGTTGGCACCAACGGAGCCCATCGTAAGGATGGTTCCGCCCTTCTGGTCGATGCCGGTGCGGGCGCCGAGGCGGCCCTTGATGATCAGATCGCCACCGCGCATCGCAGCACCCGTTAGGGAGCCCGCGTTGCCCTCGACGACGACCGTGCCACTCATCATGTTCTCGCACGACGACCAGCCGACGCGACCCTTGATGTGCACCTCGGGACCGTCGATGACGCCGCAGCCGAAGTAGCCGAGGCTGCCGTCGAACGTGATCTTGCAGCGCGTCAGGATGCCGACGCCGAGCGAGTGCTTGGCACCGGGGTTCCGGACGGTGACGTCCGTGATCCCCTGCTCGTTGATCAACCAGCGCAGCTCAAGGTTGATCTGCCGTGTCGTCAGATCGTTCGCGTCGAACTCGGCCTTCGTGCCGTCGATGCTCGAGATCTTGGGGACCTCGGCATTCGGCTCGACGAGACCGCGTGCGTCATAGACGATCTGGCTTTCTCCGGTTACCGCGTCCATACCATCACCTCACCCTCGTAGGGGTCGTACGTGTTGATTTCATGGTCGATGATCGCCCGAATCGCCATCTCCTCGGACGCCATCGCGATCATGTTCTCGCCCTCGAAGAGGACCAGCGGCTTCGCCGCCATCTCGTCCTTCGCGACGCCGAGAGCGTCGGCCGTCACGCAGATGTACGTGAACACGCCGTCGAGCTCGTCGAGGCTCTTCTCCATGGCCTCCTTGAGACCGAGCCCCTCGCTCATCTTCTCCGCCAGGTACACGGCGATGATCTCGGAGTCGCACTCCGAGTTGAAGCGATGGCCGGAGCGCTCGAGGCGGCGGCGCCACTGGAAGTAGTTCGTCAGCTGGCCGTTGTGAACCACGGCGATATCCGAGAACGGGTACGCCCAGTAGGGGTGCGCGCCCGAGATGTCGACGTCGGACTCGGTCGCCATGCGGACGTGGCCGATGGCGTGCGTGCCCTGGAACTGCTCAAGGTGGTACTGCGCGCAGACCGTCTCGGCGTCGCCGAGGTCCTTGATGATCTCGAGCGAGTGGCCCAGCGAGAGGACCTCACAGTCCGGGATGTCCTCGATCTGGTCCGCCAGCTGCTTGAGCTCACCCGTGTACTCGAGCGTGAGGCGGAACGCGTAGTCCGTCTCCTGCTCGCACGTGATGACCTTGGCCCCCAGGCTGGCGAGCCGGCGCTCCGCCTCGGCGCGATTGCGCTGGAGGCGATTCTGGAACTCGAAGTCACGCGGCGTGGTGGTGTTCGCCGTCGTGTAACGCATGACGACGTTCTCCGTCGGCTCTGCGTACAGCGCGTAGCCGGTCGAATCCGGGCCGCGATGCTTCATGGACTGCAACATGCGGGTCATGTCCTGACCCACGTTGTGGTGTCCATCCTTGTAGATGATTCCTGCGATTCCGCACACGGTGATCTCTGCCCTCGTTGCGTTGTGGTTGTCGGTGGTTGCTCGATGTCCGCCCTACGGGAGGATGTCGAGGTACTCCTGCACGTCCCAATCGGTGACGGTGGCGCAGTAGCGCTCCCACTCGTCCCGCTTGTAGTGGCTGAACACCCGGTACATGTCGCCGGGCAGGGCGGCCTTGATGACCTCATCGCCGTCGAGGGCGTCGAGCGCCTCGCCGAGCGTCATCGGGATCTTCTTGACCTGCTTGCCAGCGTTCATGGCGTCGTAGATGTTGCGCTCCTCCGGCTGGCCCGGATCGATCTGGTTGTCGATGCCGTCGCGCATGGCGGCGATCAGGCAGGTCAGCGACAGGTACGGGTTGACCGCCGAATCGACCGAGCGGTACTCGAAGCGCCCCGGTGCCGAGATGCGCAGCGCCGTCGTGCGGTTCTGGAAGCCCCAGTCCGCGAAGACCGGCGCCCAGAAGCCCGTGTCCCAGAGGCGGCGGTACGAGTTGACCGTCGGCGACGAGATCGCCGTCAGTGCGCCGAGGTGCTTGAGGATGCCACCGATGGCCCAGAGGCCGATGTCGCCGGGCATCATCGGATTGGCCGGATCGGGCGCGTCGAACATGTTCTCGTCGCCCTTCCAGATCGAGATGTTGTGGTGGCAGCCGTTGGCCGACACGCCCATGAACGGCTTCGGCATGAAGCACGGGAACGCGTTCATCTCGCGCCCGACCTGCTTGCAGATCTGGCGGTAGGTCGTGAGGTTGTCGGCGGTCTTCTCGGCGCGATCGAAGTTGAAGTTCAACTCGAGCTGGCCAGGGGCGTCCTCGTGGTCGCCCTGAATCATGTCGAGACCGAGGCCATCGGCGTATTCCAGGACCTTGTGGATCAGCGGCTGGAACTCGGAGAACTGGTCGATGTGGTAGCAGAAGGGCTTCGAGAGGCCCTCGACCGACGGCGTGCCGTCCGGATTGTTCTTCAGCCACATCATCTCGGGCTCGGTGCCGGCGCGCAGGTGCATGCCGGTCTCGGCCTCGAACGCCGCCTGCGTGCGCTTGAGCAGACCGCGGCAGTCCGACGTCAGGTAGGCGCCGGGGTCGACGTCCTCTTCGCGGCCGCGGAACAACGTGCAGAACACGCGGGCGACCTTCGAATCCCACGGCAGCTGCGAAAACGTCTCGGGGTCGGGCAGGCCGACCAGCTCGCGCGACTCGGGGCCGTAGCCGATGTAGTCGCCATGGCGGTCGACAAACAGGTTTGCCGTGGCGCCGTAGACGAGCTGGAAGCCCTTGCGCGCCATGCTCTCCCAGTGCTTCGCCGGCACACCCTTGCCCATCACACGGCCGGTGACCGATGCGAACTGGTAGTAGACGTACTCGATGCCCTGGGCATCAATCTGACGGCGAACCTCCTTGACCTGGTCGTCTCGACCCGGCGTTGCGAGGTAGTTCTCCATATCAGTCATTGCGGTACCACTCTCCTCTCCCCATTTCCATCGAGCGTCCTCGATGGTCCGAGCGTCCTCGGATTGCTAAAAAATCTAAGCGGGAGCGGGTGCGGCGGCAATGTCCCGGGTAGGCACTCCGCGGGTCCGGGACAGGAGGTTTTGGACATAGCCACTTCGCGCACCGACCCTTGGTGGCTCAGATTATGGAACGAAATCGCGGATCAATGGTCTCCAGGCCGTACCTTTGCGCGCTGCAGGGCGATCTCCCGGGTGGTACTGTGTGCGACCTGAACACACGCACCCCAGCCACGCGCGCCCCGGTGGGCGCTCCGGACGATGATCGCCGTGTCCTCTACGAGATCATCCGTACGGTTTCGTCGAGTGTCGACCTCGAGCAGGTGCTCGGCGCGATCGTCGAACTCGTCACCGAGCAGACCCGCGCCCACGCCACACTGATCTTCATCGCCGACGGCCCCGACGAGGAGCTCGTGCTGAAGTCCGTCTCCGACGACACCTATCGCGATCAGATCGGGACGGTCCGCATGAAGCGCGGTGAGGGTCTGGCCGGCTGGGTGGCGAAGCACCGCGAGCCGGTCTTCATCGCGGAGAACGCGCTGCAGGATCCGCGCGTCAAGTACTTCCCGGAGTTCGAGGAGGAGCAGTACCAGTCGATCGTATCCGTCCCGCTGATCGCGCCCGATGGCGAATTGATCGGCGTGATCGCGCTGCACGCTGAGGCCCCGCGCGTGTTCACCGAGGAGGATGCCGCCTTCGTGATCCACTCCGCGTCGCTCGTCGCCTCCGCGATCGTCAACGCCCGCCTCTACGAGGCCGCCCGTCGCCGCGTGCGCGAGCTGGAGGGTCTGTCGGCGCTGTCCGCGGCCGTCTCGACGGCGACGACGCTCGATGATCTGCTGCCGGTTGCCGTCAACCGGGCGCTGCCGCTCTTGCAGGCCGCGAGTGCCCACATCTACCTGCTCGATCGCGGCGACCGCCTGCAGCGCCACGCCTCGGCACCCGAGGTCGGCGATGCACCGTCGGCCGTCACCGTCGGCGAGCTCGCCGAGTCCCGCC
>JBIIFR010000097.1:0-5811 GCA_044237215.1 Gaiellales bacterium | reverse complement strand
CTCGATCACCTCGGCGACCTCGTCGGCGCAGCTGAGGTTGCACCCACCCTGATCCGCGCAGTACTTGCAGCGGTAGGGATTGGTCGGTGCGACGTGGCGGACGCCGGCCATCAGCGGCTCGAACGGTGTGCGGATGCTGGTGATGCCGGTCAGCGAGAGCGCGCCGTAGGTCGTGCCGTGGTAGGCGATCTGGCGGGCGATCACCTTGCGCCGCATGGGCTCACCGTTGGCGTTGTGGTACTCGCGAGAGAGCTTGATGGCTCCCTCGACGCCCTCCGAACCGCCCGAGACGAAGAACGAGCGGTTGATCGAGTCCGGCGAGAGCTCGGCGAGCTTCGTCGCGAGCTCGATGGCGCGCGGGTGCGAGTAGGTCCAGTTCGTGTAGTACGGCAGTTCCATCGCCTGCTCGAGCATGGCCCGGCCGATCTCCTCGCCGTGCGAGTAGCCGATCTGCACGGTGAACAGCCCGCTCAGGAAGTCCATGTACTTGTTGCCGTTCGAGTCGTACAGGAAGATATCCTCACCGCGCACCATTACGGGGTGCTTGTCCGGGTCATAGCCGGCCATCTGGGTGAAGTGGAGCCACAGGTGCTTGATCGCCTGCTCTTGCAACTTCGCGGTGTCCATTGTCGCCATGGGTATCGCCTCCTGACCGCATGGTAAGGGACGTGACGGCAGACTGGGGCAGCGCGGCGAGCAGCGGTATGCTGCCGAGCATCGCGAGCGCCGCCGGACGCGGCAGGAGGCCAGACTATGGCGATCGATCAGGGAACGGGAACGCGGACCGCAGAGTTGCAGGCCGAGCGTGAGCGCTGGGTGTCGGCCTCCGTGGCGACGCAGCCGATTTTCGTCGACCACGCGCACGGCGCGCGGATCACCGACGTCGAGGGGCGCGAGTTCATCGACTTCGTCGGTGGCATCGGCTCGCTCAACTGCGGGCATACGCCGGCCGCCGTGGTCGCAGCCGTCCAGGAGCAGGCAGCGCGCTACATGCACCAGATGTACTCCGTCGTGCAGTACGAGGGCTACATCGAGACCGTCAAGCGCATGGTGGCGTGCCATCCCGGAGCCGGGCCGTTCAAGGGCCTGCTGCTGAACTCGGGAGCCGAGGCCGTCGAGAACGCCGTCAAGATCGCGCGTTACGCGACGAACCGTGACGCAATCATCTGCTTCGATCAGGGCTTTCACGGGCGCACGCTGATGGGCATGTCCCTGACGTCGAAGCCCATGCCCTACAAGAAGGGCATGGGGCCGTACGCCGCCGAGATCTATCGCTCGCCGGCGCCGTACCCGTATCGCGGCGTGTCGGCCGAGGAGGCGCTCGAGGGCTTCCGCAAGGTGCTCAAGAGCCAGATCGACCCCTCGCAGGTTGCTGCGGTCATCCTCGAGCCCGTGCAGGGTGAGGGCGGCTTCCTGCCGATGCCGAGCGAGTTCATCCATGGCGTCCACGCGCTCTGCCAGGAGCACGGCATCATCTACATCTCCGACGAGGTGCAGGCCGGCATGGGGCGCACGGGCACGCCGTCGGCGATTGAGCACCACGGCATCTCGCCGGATCTGGCGACGTGGGCCAAGTCGATGGGCGGCGGCATGCCGATCTCCGGCGTGACCGGCCGTGCGGACCTGCTCGACGCGGTACACCCCGGCGGGCTCGGCGGCACGTTCTGCGGTAACCCGGTCGCGTGCGCGGCGGCGATCGTCGCGCTCGATCAGGTGCTCGACCCGGACTTCCAGGCGCACGCCACGGCGTTCGGCGAGGATCTGCGCGCCCGGCTCGACGCGATCGCGTCCCGTCACGAGAACGTCGGCGAGGTGCGCGGTCTCGGCGCCATGCTGGCGATGGAATTGGTGCAGGATCGCGCGACGAAGGCGCCGGCGGCCGAGGAGACCGCCCGCATCGTCGCGCTGGCCCGTGATCGTGGGCTGATCCTGATGGGCTCGGGCCTCTACGGGAACGCGATCCGGGTGCTCGTGCCGCTGGTGGCGACGCCGGACGACCTCGACGAGGGCTTCGCGATCCTCGAAGAGTCGCTCGCGGACGCCTTCGCCGGACGCTAGAAACGGGAGGCGGGGCCGGGCGCCGCAGGGCGGCCGGTCCCGCCTCTGCGCGCGCGTCCGGCCGGGGGAGAGCGGTGGTCCACTCCGGTCGCGGTGGCGTGGTTCGCCGCAGTGACCTTGTGGCATTCGCCACCAGTTTGCAGGGGTTTTTCACCACAGCTTCGCGATTCGATGCTACCTTCGGGCTCTGAATGTCGAACACACGGAGCACCTCGCTCCGGCCGTCGGTTCCGCTTCTCGCGCTGTTGGTCGTTGCCTGCATGATCGTCGTCGCGCCCGCCTCGGCGGCGTGGAAGACGCATCGCGCGCCCGCTGCGGAACGAGCTGCGCTCGCCCTGCGGGCCACGAACGGGCAGGCCGTCGAGGCCAAGCGGACGGCAGGCCGCATCGACCGCCAGCTACAGGACCTGCGTCGCGAGCAGACGCGGCTGACGCTCGTCGAACAGGCCGCAAGGGCCAAACTCAGCGCCGCTGCTCCCGCCACCGGCGATCGTGCGACAGCGCTGCTGCTCGTGGTTACGCGGGAGCGGCGTGCGCTCGAGCGCACGCGTCGTCAACTGCGTGCCGACCTCGCCGCCAGCCGCGCCCAGGTTGCCAAGGCCCAGGCCCGCCGCGCCGTTGTGCTCGGTGGACTCTCGCTCGTGCAGCGCCAGCGCGTGCTGCGCGCCGACCGCACGCGGCAGCGGCAGGCCCGAGCACGTCGAGCAACGGCCCACGAGCGGACGCTGCTGACGCCGGTAGCCCTCGCCCCCGAGGGAGCGCCGGGTGCCAACGGAGTGGCCCTCGCCGCACGGCTCGCAGCGCCGCCACGAGCGGCTGCGGCCCCGGGCTTGGGGGCGATCGCCGCGGCCTACGCCCTCACCCAGCTTGGCGTCCCGTACCGCGCCGCCGGCTACTCGCCGACGATGGGCTTTGACTGCTCGGGACTGCTCTACTGGGCCTTCGCGCAGGCTGGTGCGGAGATCCCACGGTCCTCGGGCGACATCTGGCGCGCCGGCCGACGCGTCACGCGCGCCGCCGCTCAGCCGGGTGACCTCGTCTCCTTCCACGGGCAGGGGCATATCGGCCTCTACCTCGGGGAGGGCCTCTACGTGCATTCGACCAAGGCCGGTGACGTCGTGCGCGTGCACGCGATTGCCGACCGCTCCGACCTCGACGGCTTCGTGCGACTCGGATGAGGCACAGCACCCACTCCATCGGCACCTCCAGCGGTCGCTGCTACCCTGTGGGGCAGATGCGGCACCCTCGGAGACCACGCCTCCGGCCCGTCGCAGCGCTGATCGCGCTGCTTTTCGTGGCCCTCGCCGCCGGGTTTGCCCCCGGCCCAGCACACGCGGACCGGTTGGCCGACGCCCGCGCCGAGGCCGATCGTGCCCAGAGCGAGCTCGAGGTGCTGGACGACCGGGTCGCCGTCGCCGCGGAGCAGTACAACGCGGCTCAAGTTCGGCTTGACGAGACGGACGCGAAGATCAGCGAGAACCAGAAGCTGCTGCGCGCCTCGAAGAGCAATCTCGCGGTCTCGCGGGTGGAGCTCTCGCGGATGCTCGTGGATGCCTACCGTCAGGGGAACCCGGATCTCGTGGCCCTGCTGCTGAACGCCGGCTCGATCGACCAGCTCGTCGACCAGTCCCGCTTCGTCCAGCGCGTCACGATGCACGCCCAGCAGGTCGTCCGCGACGTTCGCTCCTATGCGCACGACGTCCGGCAGCGTGAGGCGGCGCTCGATCGGGAGCGCGCGACGCGCACCTCCGCGCTCCAGCAGCGCGAGGCGGAGAAGGCCGACATCGAGGCGACGTTGGCCGAGCGCCAGCGTCTGCTCGACTCGCTCGGCTCGGAGATCCAGCAGATTCTCTCCCGCCGGCTGGCCGCCCAGCGTGCCGCCGAGGCACAGCTCGCAGCCAATGCCGGCGGCATCCTCGCCGACGCCACGGCTGCCGCGGCCGGACAGGACTTCGCACTCGGCGGTTCCGTCGACGGCAGCTCGGATGCCGGCACCTACATCACGCCGCCGGCGTCCTCCAGCACCGGCGGGTCGGCCGCCTCCATCGCACTTGGCCAGCTCGGCACGCCCTACGTCTGGGGCGGCGGTGCGCCGGGTGGCTTCGACTGCTCCGGACTGATCGCCTGGGCCTACGCCCAGGTCGGCGTCTCACTCCCGCACCACGCCGCCTCCCAGTACGCGATGGGCACGCCCGTCCCGATGGATGCACTCGAGCCCGGTGACATCGTCTCCTTCCACGGCTCGGGCCACGCCGGTATCTACATCGGCGGCGGACAGTACGTCCACGCGCCGCAGACGGGTGATGTCGTGAAGGTGTCGAGCCTGGCGGATCGCTCGGATATTGATGGTGCGGTGCGGGTCGGCTGAGCCGACACGCACCGCACCATCAATATCCGAGCGAGTTCCGCTGGTTGGCGTGACACACCGCGTGCAGAACGTGCTGCTCGCAGCCGTTCGCTGGCGGCGTTCCGGGGCGTGTGGCTCTCGCCCTTGACGCGAACGGCTGCCAGCAGGACGTTCTGCACGCGGTTGCCGGCCCAGTCCTTCGCGTCCGCGCGGACGACGTACATGCCCTTCTTGCGGGGCAGCGTGATCTTGATACGACCCGACCCCGAGGCGACGTTGACCGAGAACGGTCCGATGCCGGAGGCACCGCCGCCCTTCTTGGTGACGCGGATCGTCAGCTTGACGGGCTTGTCCCGCTTGACCAGCAGCTTGACGAACGGCTTGTCCTTGAACTTCTTCAGCTGCAGCGGCTTGACGGGCTTCGTCGGTCCCGTCAGCACGGGAGGCGTCTTCAGGTCGGCTGCGAAGGCCGCGCCGACGGTGGTGAAGGCGGGGTCGCCGGTGATGTCGCCCAGCTGCTTGAGCTGCGTGGCCATCAGGCTCATGTACTTGACCGGTGCGTCCTGTCCCGGGGCGTAGCGGCCCCAGCCGCCCGTGTCGTACGCCGGCAGCACGGCCTTGGTGGCGGCGACGCTGCGGTTGAAGGCATCGGCGAAGCCATCGTCGCCCGTGGCGTCCGCCAGGTCGTTCATCGCCAGCACGGTCTGCAGGTGGCCGTTCAGCACGCGGAAGCCCGGCTTCGAGACGTACAGCGGGAACCAGAGGCCGTTGTCGGCGACCGTGATGCCGAAGGCGAGCGCCGAGTTGCCGAAGCGGATCGCCTGGTCCAGGTACTCGTCATCGCCGTTGCGATTCCACACGCTGATACCGGCGGACGCGGCGACGCCCTGGGCCATCGCGCTGTACCACGGCGGCTGCGTGCCGCTGTACGGGAAGAGGTAGGGCAGATCATTGCTGTCGCCTACGGCCAGGACGATCTTCTGCGCGCTGGTCATGGCCGCGCCAGTGCCGCCCTCGGCCGCGATGCCCTGACCGGGCTCGAGGATCGCGAAGTACGTGCCAAGCGGCTGGATGCGCAGGCCCAGGCCGGTGTAGCTCTCGTACACGACGCCGTCGATGCGGATGCGCGTGCCTGACGACGGCAGGGAGTGTGTGGCCAGATAGTCGGTATTGGCATCCAGCTCGAGGAAGGCGATGCGCGAGAGATCGGGGGTGAAGGCGGCACGGCCGGCCATCTTCGTGAGGCTGGCCGCGACGGAGTTGATGGCCTGCGCACGCGTCCCGCCGAGCTGCTTGGCGGTCGCCTTCGCGCGCTCCATCGAGGCCAGCGCCTCCGTGCGCTCGGCCGGCGCGACTCCGACCCGGGTGAGGTTCTGCGAGAGCGTACGCGCCGGAGCCGCGGTGGC
>JBIIFR010000096.1:0-5816 GCA_044237215.1 Gaiellales bacterium | reverse complement strand
GCCGTCAAGCAGGCGCTGCCGTACCTCAGCAAGGGCCAGCGCGCACTCGTGCTCGGCGCCGGTGGCCTCGGCCAGTACGCCGTGCAGTACCTCGCCGCGCTCAGCGACGCCGAGGTGCACGTCGGCGATCCAGATCCGATCAAGTGCGCGACGGCCAAGGAGATCGGCGCCACGGAGGCGGCCAACCCCGCCGACCTCGACGGCCCGTACGCGGCGGTGCTCGACTTCGTCGCTGCGCAGCAGTCGCTCGAGGACGCCGTGCGCCTCGTCGATCGCCAGGGCATCCTGATCGCGATCGGCCTGCACGGCGGCCGCGTGCCGTTCGGCTTCGGTGCCGTGCCCATGGAGGCCAAGCTGACGACGAGCGTCTGGGGCTCCCTCGACGACTTCGCCGAGCTGATCGCGCTCGCGCAGCGGGAGCAGATCCGCCACGTCGTCGAGCGCCTCCCGCTAACCGATGCCGCCATCGCCCACGAGCGCCTGCGCAAGGGCGATGTCAAGGGTCGCTTCGTGCTGGTGCCGTGATGATCCGACCGGCCGTCCCCTTCGGCGCTGACGCCGAGCTGGTGCGCCTCGCAACGGGCGTCGAGCTGAGCGTGACCGACCGCGGCGCGGGACTGCCGCTGATCCTCCTGCACGGCGTCTCGATGTCGGCGGCGTACTTCCACCCCGTGATCGACCCGCTGGTCGCCGCCGGGTACCGCGTGATCGTCCCGGACCTGCGCGCGCACGGCCGCTCGCCGCACGTCGAGGGTGGGCACACGGTCGGCCAGTACGCAGACGACGTCAACGCGCTGCTCGACGCGCTCGACATCGAACGCTGCGTGCTGATCGGCTGGTCGATGGGCAACCTCGTCGCCTGGGAGCTGATGCACCGGCACGGCCGCGACCGCGTCATCGCCCACGTCAACATCTCGCAGGGGCCGACCGACCTGCAGTCGGACGACTTCCCCGACGCGCCGCTGTCGCTTGAGGCGATCCACGGCTTCATCGGCGGTTGCCAGGCCGACTTCCGCGGCTCGATGGAGCACTTCGCGCCCGTCATGTTCAAGGAGCCGCTGGATGCGGCCGATCTCGCCTGGTGCGCGGACGAGTCGTGCCTGATCGGCGCCAACGCCGCCTGCGCGATCCTGCTTGACCAGACGCTCTTCGACGCCCGCGAGGCAATCGCCTCGGGGACGGTGCCGACACTCAACGTGTGGGGCAGCCACGAGGGATTGATCCCCGCGTCGATGGGGGCGTGGTGCCATGCGACTATCGCAGGCTCCGAGCTCGTCATTTTCGAGGAGTCGGGCCACTGCCCCCAGCTCGAGGAGCCAGGGCACTGCGTCGATGCCATCACTGGATGGCTCGGCGCGACCGTGAGTCGCTAGGTGGGCATCACCGTCATCCTCGGCGTGCTCTGCGCGCTGTCGTGGGGCCTGCCCGAGGTACAGCTCGCACGGGCGGCGCGCAACCTCGGCATCGTGCCGACGGTGATCGGCTCGATCGTGATTGGCCTCCTCGTGACGTCGCCGATCATCTTCTTCACGGATGGCCTGCCGCACATCACCGCCAAGGGCGCGGTACTGATCGTCGGGATGGGCATCCTCTCGCTGGCGGGCTACCTCGTCGCGTTTAGCGCCTTCCAGAAGGGCAAGCTAACGATCGTCGCGCCGACGATTGCCTGTGAGGGCGCGGTCGCCGCGGTCTTCGCGATCCTCCTCGGCGAGTCGATCGACACGCGCGTGCTATTCCTCCTGCCGTTCGCGGTGATCGGCGTCGTTCTCGCCGCAATGGGCACCAGCGAAAAGGGCCAGTCGACCGGCGCGCTGCGGGCGGTGTTTGCCGCGTTGATCTGGGGCGGCATCCTCACGATGGCCGCACCGGTCGCCGACGAGGTCGGCGTGATCTGGGGCTTCGTCCTCGTGCGCGTCGTCGCCCTGCTCTTCGTGCTACCGATCGGAATCAAGATGGGCGTTGCCGCCAACGCCCGCCTTGACTGGAAAAACGTGGCGGTCTGGGGCATCGGCGACTCGGTCGCCTCGCTCCTCTTCGTGGCCGCCGCGGATCGCGGACCCGTCGCCGTTGCCGGCGTGCTCGCAGCGCAGTTCGCGACCGTCGGCGTGATCGTCGGCATGGTCGTCCTGAAGGAGCGCCTGCGTGCCCGCCAGTGGGTCGGCATCGGCACGGTGATCGCCGCCGTCACCGCGATCGCCGCCGTCGGCGCCGGGTAGGCAACCGCGCTCGGGCGCGCAGCCCAAACGAACAAGCCGACGTGGACCGTATGGGGCCGGCTCCAAACAGTCCAACCGGCCGGAGAGGCAGCGCCCCTCCGGCCAGTCGAGCAGCTCAGCAGCAGTCGCAGCCCTGGCCGTGCCAGTCGCGCATGTGGTTCGCGACGCGCGGCGGGATCACCTCGGCGGGGTAGTACTTCGCGTAGAAGTCGAGATCGAGGTGCTGGGCCTGGTACCAGACCGTCATCAGCATCGGATCGAGCGTGGCCGGGAAGCGGCCGTACGTGTTCCAGATGTAATTGCACATCGTCTTGGTGGCGGCAATCGCCTCGTCGGACGGGCGCGGCATCTGGTCGATGACCTTGCGGTTGGTCCACGGGATCGGACGCGTCTCGTCCTCGAACAGGCCCTGCTTGCCCCAGCGGATGTCGACGACGCTGTCGACGGCCTTGTCCATGTTCTTCTGGAACGGCGGCATCGCCGCCTCGAACACGCCCTTGAGCCCGACCGGCACGGCCTCGCCGGCACCGAGCGGCGCATCGGAGGGGATCTCGAGCATCTCGAAGCCAAGCGACCCGCACGGGCCCTTGCCGCCGATGTCGTGCCAGTACTTCTCGCCGCCCATCGTGACGCGGCCCTTGCCGCCGTTGAACGGATGGCCACCGAGGCCCATCGCCTGCGTTGCGTGCATCAGGTTGCCGACCATCAGGCCCTGCTCCACGCCGTTCGCATCGACCATCTGCCAGCGCTCGAACTCCCAGAAATCGACGGCATGCGCCGGATCGAGGAGGCCGCTCTTGACGTACTCGCGGAGCGGATCGCCGTTCAGATGGGGATCGACGAGGTAGTAGCCGTGCGGCGCGTCGAAGTAGAGCAGCATCGCGGAGATGCACTGACGCGTGATGTCCGTGATCGGCATGAACAGCGACGTGCCCTGCGCGTTCGGGATGCGGTGGTTGAACGCGAACAGGTTGGGACGGTCACGCGGGATATGGAGGCGCTTGTCGTCGAGCTTGACGGCCTGCCGGTAGAGCTCATTCGGCGCGTTCTCGTCGGCGAGCTGGTTGTGCTTGACCGGGCGCACATCGCGCTGCGGCAGCGCAAAGACACCATCATCGTTCGTCCAGAACAGCTCGACGTTGTGATTGGCCAGCGGCGAGGGGTAGGTGCGGCCCGTGAACGAGCCGATCTTGTCGCCGCTCGTGGAGTCGCCGTCGTCGTCAAGAAACGGCCACTCCTCCGTGGCGATGCCAGAGATACCCGTCGCGGCGGCGACGAGGATCGCCTCCTCCTCATACGCGAGAGGGATCGGCTCCTTGTCCGACTTGAAGGCCAGCGGACCCGTCAGCTCGGCGCCGAGCGCAAAGCGCCGCGAGCGGCGCGTGAAGATCGACTCGAGCACCGGGAAGGCGCGTGCCTGGGCGAGTGCGCCCGGATGCACGGTCGGACGCGGCACGAGCTTGCGACGCCGCTCCTTCGTGATCTTGGCCGCCTTGTACTTCGGCACCACCTTCGCCGCAGCGGCCTTGGCGGGCGCGGCCTTGGGCTTCGCCACGGCGGCGGCCTTCGGCTTGGCGACAGCAGCCGACTTCGCCTTGGCGGTGGTCTTCTTGGGCTTCTCGACAGCGGCCATGGTGGCTCCTCCGGTCAGACGATCTTCAGGTAGCGGTCGTAGTCCCACTGCGTGACAGCCGAGACGAACGCGTTCCACTCGCGCTCGGAGATCACACAGAGGTCGTTGCACACGTCTGCATCAAGTATCGCCTGAATCGTCGTGTCGGCCTTGAAGGCCGCAACCGACTCGATCAGCGTGGTCGGCAGGGCGACGCCCGACTCGTACAGATTGCCGCTCATCACGGTGCCCGGATCGGCCTTGCTCTCGATGCCGGCGCAGACGGCGGCGAGCATGCCGGCGATCGCCCAGTACGGATTGGCGTCGGAGGCCCCGGTGCGTAACTCGATACGCGTGGAGTTCTCGCCCTCGATCAGCGAGCGGATCGCGCAGGTGCGGTTGTCGCGACTCCACGTGGCCGTAGTCGGCGCGAAGCTGCCCGCCTCGAAGCGCTTGTACGAGTTGACGGTCGGCGCGCCCGGCAGGGTAATGCCGGCGAGGTGCTCCATCATGCCGCCGATCGCCCAGCGTGCGGTCTCCGACTCGGAGCCGTCGACCGGGGCGAAGACGGGCTTGCCGTCCTTCCGGAGCGACACGTGCAGGTGCATGGAGCAGCCGGACTGGCCGTTGAACGGCTTCGCCATGAACGTCGCCGTGACGCCGTGGCGGCGCGCGACCTCGCGGATGCCGTACTTCATGCGGAAGGCCTGATCGGCCGCCCAGATGGGGTCGCCATGGTTGAGGTTGACCTCGCACTGGGCGGGGCCGTACTCGACGTTCGAGCCCTCGACGTCGACGAAGCCGCGCAGGCCGTCGAGCAGCTCGCTGAAGACCGGCTCGAGGTCGTTGGCCTTGGCGAGCGAGTAGCACTGGATGCCATCGGCGGCCGGCTGGATGTCGTCGTCGACAAGGTAGAACTCGATCTCGACGCCGATCGACGCCGTGTACCCGAGCTTGGCGAGCCGGTCGACGACGCGGCTCAAGACGCTGCGTGGTGCGTACTTGATGAGATCGCCGTGATGGTCCTTGACGTCGCCCTGGACGATCGCCACGCCATCGCGCCACGGCAGGCGGCGCGCGGTCGAGACGTCGGGGATGACGAAGAAATCGGGGTAGCCCGTCTCCCAGCCGGACACGCGGCAGCCGTCGAGGACGTCGCCCTCGTAGTCCCACGTCAGCGACGCATCAGCGAACGCGATGCCCTTTTCGAGCCGACCGAGGAAGACCTCGGAGGGGATGCGCTTGCCGCGCGGATACCCCTGATGGTCCGCCCAGGCAACCTCGACCTCGCGGATCTCGCCCTTCTCGATTGCCTTCAGCAGATCGAAGTCACCAGCGCCCATGGATCGGGCCTCCTTGTCATCGTCGCCCCTCCCGAGGGCACCACTCGCGGCAGAATAGCCGCCATCACGATTGTGCAACCCGTACGGGCATCGTCTTGAAGCCGTTGCCGAAGTTCGAGCGCAGCCGCGCTGTCGGGCCCGCCAACTCGAAGCGCAGTCCGCGGTCAAGGACGGCGGTGAACAGCGTCTCAACCTGCATCCGCGCAAGAAACGCGCCGAGGCAATAGTGCGGGCCGCCACCGCCGAAGACAACCTGCGCTGATGCATCACGCGTTACGTCGAAGCGCAGTGGCTCCTCGAAGATCTCTTCGTCGTAGTTGGCGCTGATGTAGTACATCATCAGCTTGTCGCCCTTCGTGATCTGCTTGCCGCGCAGCTCGACGTCTTCTGTCGCGGTGCGCCGGAACGTGTAGATCGGCGTGGCCCAGCGCAGGATCTCCTCGACCGCGCCCTTCATTAGCCCGCGGTTAGCATCGAGCACGTCGAGCTGCTCGGGCTCGACGATGAACTGGTGCATGCCGGTCGCGAGCGAGTTGCGCGTGGTCTCGTTGCCGGCGAAGACGAGCAGCTGGCAGAAGTTGACGAGCTCGGAGTCGGTCAGGCGCTCGCCCTCCCACTCGGCGGAGACCAGCCGGGTGATGAGAT
>JBIIFR010000155.1:0-4493 GCA_044237215.1 Gaiellales bacterium | reverse complement strand
TTTTTCGACGTTTCTGGACCCGGGTCCAACAACGTCAGGTACGGTCGCCCGGCGTGATGCGGAAGGCATCGACAACCGAGTCGATCTGACGCAACGCAGCGAGGACGGCCTTGAGTCCCCGCAGGTCGCCGATCTCGAGCACGTACCAGTTGCGCGACATGCCCTCGCTGACGTGCCCGCCGTACTCGACCACGTTGCAGCCGTGCTCGGCGACGGTCCGGCCGACGTCCTCGAGGAGGCGTGGTCGATCCCACGCCTCGACCGAGATGCCAACGCGGAACGAGGCCTCGGGATCCTCGCCGCTCCAGTCCACCCGGGTCATGCGCTCGGGCGTGCGCGCAAGCTGGCGGGAGTTGGGGCAGTCGCCGCGGTGGATCGTGATCCCGCGGCCGACCGAGATGTAGCCGACGATGTCGTCACCGGGGACAGGCGTGCAGCACTTCGCCATCCGCACCATCACGCCCTTGTCGGCCACACCATCGACGACGACACCGTAGGAGTTCGAGTCGAGGGCTCGCGTGCGGCCGCCACTGCGCCGGGCGGGGGTCGGGTCGGTCTCGACCTCCTCCGTCTTCATGTGCGCCAGCAGCCGCTGAATCACCTGCGGCACGGTGATGTTGCCGGCGCCGAGGGCGACATAGAACTCCTCGGCCTTGCGATAGCCCATCTCCCGCATCACGCCGGCGAGCACGGGTGACGACGCGATGCGTTGCGTCGGCAGCTTGTTCTGGCGCAGGGCGGCCTGCAGCAGATCCCGGCCCTTCTGCTCGGTGTCCTCACGCTGCTCGCGGGCGAACCACGCGCGGATCTTGTTGCGCGCGCGATTCGTGGTGACGATCCCCATCCAGTCACGCGATGGGCCACGCTCGCCCTTCGAGGTGAGCACCTCCACGATGTCGCCGGACTTGAGGGTCGCCGACAGCGGGACGATGCGGCCGTTGACCTTGGCGCCGACGCAACGATGCCCGACATCCGTATGCACGGCGTACGCGAAGTCGAGCGGTGTCGCCCCGGTGGCGAGCGCCTTCAGCTCGCCCTTCGGCGTGAAGACGAAAACCTCGTCGTCGACGAGGCCGGTGCGCAGGTCGACCATGAAGCCCTCGCCCTCGGGCGATTCGACGAGATCGGTCAGCCACTCGGTGGCGACGGCGGTCCGCTCCTTGTACAGCCAGTGGGCGGCCACGCCGAACTCGGCGCGCTGGTGCATCTGGAGGGTGCGCACCTGGATCTCGAGCGGCTTGCCCTGCGGTCCGATGATCGTCGTGTGCAGCGACTGGTAGCCGTTGGACTTCGGCACGGCAATGTAGTCCTTGAACCGTCCCGGCATTGGCTTCCAGAGGGAATGGATCATGCCGATCGCGCCGTAGCACTCGCGGTCGGAGTCGACGAGGACGCGCATGGCGGTCAGGTCGTAGATCTCGTTGAACTCCTTGCCGCGCCGCGTCATCTTCTCGTAGATGGAGTAGAAGTGCTTGGCCCGACCGGCGATCGCAGCCTTGATGCCGACGGCCTGCAGCTCGCCCATCAGCGTCGAGCCGGCCTCGCTGACGAACCGCTCGCGGTCGGCGCGCCGCTCGTTGACCATCGACTCGATCTCGGCGTACTTGCGGGGGTAGAGCGTCGCGAAGGCGAGGTCTTCGAGCTCCCACTTCATGGAGTGGATGCCGAGCCGATGGGCCAGCGGCGCGTAGACCTCGAGCGTCTCCTTGGCCTTCTGCAGCTGCTTCTGCTTGCCGAGGAACGACAGCGTGCGCATGTTGTGCAGGCGGTCGGCGAGCTTGATGACGATCACCCGGATGTCCTCGGCCATCGACACGATCATCTTGCGGTAGTTCTCTGCCTCCGCCTCCTCGCGCGAGGCGAACTGGATCTTCGAGAGCTTCGTGACGCCTTCGACCAGCACGCGCACCTCGCTACCGAAGCGGGCCTCGATCTCGTCGGCCGTGGCGCTCGTGTCCTCGACGACGTCGTGGAGGAGCGCACCGATCAGCACGCTCTCCGGCTGGCGGAGCTGGGCGCAGATCTTGGCGACACCCCACGGGTGGAACACGAACGGCTCACCGCTCTTGCGCAGCTGCCCGTCGTGGTGCAGGCAGGCCAGCTCGAAGGCCGCGGCGAGCCGGTCGGCGTCGACGTCGGGCGCGTACTCGGAGACATCCTCGATCAGCTCGTCGAGCAGCTCCCGATGGATCTCCGCGGCGGGTGCGAGAACGGTGGCGGGCATCTCCACCGGATGGTATCGGACGGGCGGTGCCTGCTGGTCCGAGCCGACGCGAACCTCCCGTCCGTCCGCCCCGCCCCGTTCGTCAGCCGGCCGACGTGGCCTGCGGCAGGCTCGCCACGAAGCGCTGCTCGGCGGGCCCGTCCACGCGCACCCAACGCGGTCCCACCGGTGCCAGCCACGCCCCGGGGGGCGGGTCCAGCAGCACGGCGTCCGGGAAGGCCGCCGCGAGCGCGGGGCGCCGCAGCAACGTGCCGTGATCGACCAGGGCGAGCCAGCGGCCGTCGCGCAGACGCTCCTGCCGCTCGTCGAGGGCCGCCTCGGTGCAGCGGTCGGAGAACAGCAGCGCGCCGTCGAGGCCGAAGCGGGCGGGATGCAGCGCCGCGGTCAGCATCGTCCGGCGGCGGCCGACGTCGGCGACGACCACGAGCAGGCCCTGTCCCGACGCCGCCAGCCGCGTGAGCTCCGCCATCGCGCCCCCTGCGCGCGCATCGCGCAGGTCGGCCACCGGCACCCCGTCGACCGGCGCAGGTGCGGGCGCGGCGGTAGCGACCCGAGTCGGGCAGGTCGCATCGCAGGGGGTGCCGCAGACGCCGACGGCCACCGCGTGCTCGGTGGGCAGCGCCTGAATTGTGCGCGCGATCAACTCCACGCGCTCGGCACCCTGCCAGACGGAGCGCTCAATGCGGGCCGCAACATCCATGCGGGTGCCGGCGCTCAGCTCGTCGAAACGATCGCCCATGCTCCACGCCACGGCGCGGCACGATCCGGCGGCGGTACGAACGCGCATGTCCACGTGTCGACCCTCGGAACCGATCCGCCGTACGTCGACGAGCTCAGCGGCGGGCAGCAGCACGGTGACGCCGGCGTTGCCCATACCGACGGGCTCCAGCTTGGCCAGGTCCGCGGCGGTCTCGAGCGTGACGTCGGCCAGCGAGGCGATCGCATCGATCCGCTCCACGGGCCGGAGGTCAACGCCGGCGAGTTGGGTCGTGGCGTGGGCAGCGAAGGCGCGGGCAAAGGCGTCGATGTGCTCGGTACGCACGGTCACGCCGGCCGCCGCCCGGTGACCACCCCAACGCTCCAGCAGGCCGTCGCAGGCTGCGAGGCCGGCGTGCAGATCGAAGGCCTCCACGCTGCGTCCAGAGCCGGAACCGGTGTCGCCATCGATCGCGATCAGCACGGCGGGGCGGCGCACCCGTTCCACCACGCGCGAGGCGACGATCCCGACCACGCCCGCGTGCCAGCCGTCGGCGGCGAGTACGACGCCGAGCTCCGCCTGTCGGGCCTCCGGCAACTCCTCGTACTGCTCGAGCGCCTCGCGGAGGATGCGATCTTCAATCGCGCGACGGCGTCGATTGAGTCCGTCGAGCAGCTCGGCCAGCTCGTGGGCCTCGCGCGGATCCTGCGTCATCATCAGCCGCAGCGCAGCGTCCGCGTGCTCGAGCCGTCCGGCGGCGTTGAGCCGCGGACCTACGCGGAACCCGATCGCGCCGGCGTCGATCACTCGGGCGTCGACCTTGGCGACGCGCAGCAAGACGTCGAGGCCGAGTCGCTTGCCCTCGCCGATCCGGTGGATGCCGCGTCGGGCCAACGCACGGTTTTCGTCAACGAGGGGTACGAGATCCGCGATCGTCGCGATCGCCACGAGATCGACAACGCCATCGAGAATGGCCGGATCGGCGCTGCAGGCCGCGACGAGCCCCTCCAGCAGCTTGTAGGCGGTGCCGGCGCCGCAGAGCGCGTCGAACGGGTACGTGCCGCGGACCGCGGGCGCCACGATCGGACAGTCGGGGAGCACGTCGCCGTGGCGGTGGTGATCCGTGATGATCAACCCGACGCCCAGTTCCGCGGCGCGCGCCGCCGCGGCGATCGCGGTGACGCCGCAGTCGACGGTGACGATCAGGCGGACGCCATCGGCATGGAGCCGCTCGACCGTCTCCACCGCGAGCCCGTACCCCTCCTCGAAGCGGCTCGGGATAAACGGTCGGACGTCGGCGCCGAGCGCCGCGAGCCCCTCACAGAGCAGCGCCGTGGCGCAGACCCCGTCGGCGTCGTAATCGCCGTGGACTGCGATCGGCAGCCGAGCGCTGATCGCGCTCTGCAGGAGAGGAATCGCCACGGCGGCATCGCCGAGGAGCAGCGGATCGTGGAGGCTGCCCTCGAGGGCGAGGAAATCGCGCACATCACCGGGATCGGTCCAGCCGCGACGGGTCAGCGCATCCGCGAGGACGCGTCCGATGCCCGCCTCCGCCGCCAGCCGTTCGGCGAC
>JBIIFR010000095.1:0-5854 GCA_044237215.1 Gaiellales bacterium | reverse complement strand
TCGAGCAGGCGATCGACGAGGGCTTCGAGTCCGCCGAGCTGCTCAAGCGCTACACGACGGTGACCATGGGACCGTGCCAGGGGCGCCTCTGCGCCGACCAGCTGCGCGCCATCGCCGAGCGCAAGACCCCGTCGGAGGCCGCGCGCGTCTCGGCACCGACGACCCTGCGCCCGCCCGTCCGCCCGATCCGCATCGAGCAGGCCGCGGCTGGTGCTCGTCACCACATCGAGCGCCACACCCCGCTCCACCAGAAGCATCTGGAGATGGGCGCGTCGACCCTCTGGGCCGGCCCGTGGAAGCGCATCTTCTCGTATGGCGACATGCAGGCCGAGTACGAGGCCGTCCGCCATCGCGTCGGCGTCATCGACGTCGGTACGCTCGGCAAGTTCCTGCTGGCCGGTCCGGACGTCGTCGAGTTCCTCGAGCGCATCTACCCGATGCGCGTCGCGGACCTCGAGCCCGGCAAGCTGCGCTACGGCCTGATGCTGGAGGAGGGCGGCGTCATCATCGACGACGGCACCGTCTGCGCCCTCGAGGGTGGTGCGTTCTACTGCACCGTCACCACGTCGGGCGCCGAGCGGCTCGAGTCCTGGATGCTCGACTGGCGCGAGGCCTGGGGCCTCGACGTCTTCGTCGTCAACCAGACCGCGTCGCTGGCGGCCGTCAACGTCGCCGGCCCGCACGCCCGTGATCTGCTCGAGAAGCTCTGCGACGATCCGATCGACAAGGAGTCGTTCCCGTACCTGCGGCATCGCCGCATCACGGTCAACGGCGTCTCCTGCCTGGCGATCCGCCTCGGCTTCGTCGGCGAGCTCGCCTACGAGCTCCACTTCCCCGCCGCGCACGCGGTGGAGATGTGGGACGCGATCCTCGAGGCTGGTAAGGAGTGGGACATCAAGCCGTTCGGCCTTGACGCCCAGCGCCTCCTCCGCCTGGAGAAGGGCCACATCATCATCTCCCAGGACACGGACTTTGAGACCACCCCGTGGAAGGTCTCGATGGACTGGGCCGTGAAGCTCGACAAGCCCGACTTTGTCGGCAAGGCTGCACTGGTACGGTCGCAGCGTCGCACCCCGCGTGAGACGCTCGTCCCGTGGCAGATGGAGCCCGGTATGGCAACCCCCGCAGAGGGCTCGATCGTAACGGTCGGCGGCAATCTGAACGGACGTGTCACGTCCTCCAAGATGTCGTATGTCCTCGGCCACCCTGTCGGACTCGCGTGGGTCACCACCGAGCACGCCAAGGCTGGCGGAACCATCTCTATTGGAGGCGCGCCGGCGACTATCGGCGATCACGCCTTCTACGACCCTGAGGGAGTGAAGCTCCGTGCCTGATCTGTTTGAAATCAAAGGTGCAGCGAAGGTCCGCTGCTTCGGCAAGGAAGCAGTGCTCGACGGGCTCAAGCAGCCGTCCGGCACGCTGATCGGCCGCATCACCCCCGACGAGGTCATCTTCGTCGGCGAGGTCGGCACTGCTGCCGCGCTCGTCGAGGACCTCCAGGGTCAGCTCGCGAGCGAGGGCAATGCCGCGCTGGTCGTCGATCACACCGACGGCTGGTCGCTGTTCTCGCTCGTCGGCGAGGGTGTCGAGGAGGTGTTCGCCCGCGAGGCGAACTGGAAGCTCCCCGTCTCGAACGGCGAGCCGGTCTTCACGGTCGGCAAGGTCTGCCATGTCGCCGGCAAGGTGTTCGTCCGCCCGAATCGGATCGACATCATGACCGGTGGCGAGGTCATCGAGCACGTGCACGAGTCGCTGCTCCATGCCGGCCATCACGTCAACATGCATGAGGTCGCTGCGCCCGCACAGAACGCGCTCGGCGTCGGCACAGAAGGGGTGGCAGTCTCGTGAGCGGTCTCCTGCGAGGACGCACGTTCTTCAAGAAGTACCCGATGAAGAAGTCGTACGACGTCGTCATCATCGGTGGCGGCGCGCACGGCCTCGGCACGGCGTACTACCTGGTCAAGAACCACGGCATCAAGGCGGAGAACATCGCCGTCTTGGAGATGAACTACATCGGTGCCGGCGGCTCGGGCCGCAACACGACCATCGTCCGCTCGAACTACCGCACGCCCGAGGGCATCCGGTTCTACGAGCGCTCGATGGAGCTGTGGCGCGGGCTGTCCCAGGACCTCGACTTCAACATGATGATGTCGAACCTCGGCCACTTCACGCTCGCCCACACCGACTCGTCGGTGCGTGTGCAGCGCGAGCGCGCGGAGACCAACAAGGTCCTCGGCGTCGACTCCCGGCTGATCTTCCGCGACGAGATCGCGGAGCTCTGCCCCGAGCTCAACATGTCGCTCGACGTGCCGTACCCGATCGAGGCGGCGCTGTACCACCCGCCGGGCTCGGTGCTGCGCCACGACGCCGTCGTCTGGGGCTACGGCTCCCAGTTCTCGATGCGCGGCGGTCACATCCATCAGGGTGTGAAGGTCACGGCCATCCGCAAGGATTCGGCCGGCAAGTGCATCGGCGTGGATACGAGTCAGGGCCCGATCGATGCCGGCGTCGTGATGAGTGCCGTCGCGGGCTGGACGACGCAGGTCACCGACCTCGCGGGCGTCAAGACCCCGATCACGAACCATCCGCTCCAGGCGTTCGTGACGGAGCCCGTCAAGCCGCTGCTTCACAAGATCATCGTGTCGGCCTCGCTGCACACGTACATCTCGCAGACGGATCGCGGCGAGGTCCTGATCGGCTCGGAGATCGAGCCGTACACGACGTACAGCATGCGCTCGACGAACACGTTCCTCGAGCACTCCACGGCGAACGCCTTGGACGTGGTGCCGTTGCTGGCGCGCCTCAAGATCCAGCGCCAGTGGACCGGCTACTGCGATATGACCCCGGACTACAGCCCGATCATGGGCAAGACCGAGGTCGATAACTTCCTGATCGACGCCGGCTGGGGCACGTGGGGCTTCAAGGCCTCCGCTGTCTGCGGCGAGACGATGGCGGAGCTGATCGCCACGGACCGCACGCCGGACCTGATCGAGCCCTTCCGTCTCTCCCGCTTCGCCGAGGAGATGCTGGTGCCCGAGAAGGCCGCTGCCTCCGTCTCCCACTAGAGACCGCAGCACAACCTGAGTTCTTCCCTGAGGGGCGGCTTCGGCCGCCCCTCAGTCGTTTGGTGGACACCACAACCGCGCGGGTGTCATGTCCACCCTACGCTCGCGTCGCCGGCGAATCGATGACGTGCCTGCAGGATGGACATGACATCCGTGCGGTTGTGGTGTCCACCCTGTCACGCGAGATCGCGGCTGGTCACGCGCCGCCGCAACGGCGTCACCTCACCGCGCCAGCCGCTCCTACGCCACAGACGCGATCAGCACGAGCAGCGTGCCGAGGATGCTCCACAGCGGCACCGTGCCGCGATCCGCGCGCCAGGCACCCACGATCGCCACCACCAGCGCCGTGAAGACCATCACGTCGACGCGCGCCTGCAGGCGGAGCTCCGCGACGACGAGCGCGAGGATGACGAGGAAGCCCAGCAGCTCGTGCCGGGTGGTGCGGTGCGCGCCGCGGGCGTTGAGGATCAGGAGGATCGCGAGCAGCGCGAAGGCGTAGGTCGCCATGTGCGAGTCGACGACGGCCGAGGCCACGAGGTAGCCGCCCGGCAGTGCGAGGATCAGCGCGGGCAGGAGGCGCCGTGAGCGTCCCTCGAGCGCGACCGACGGGTGCTCCGGGCTCGGCCACGCGCGATCGAGCAGGAGCAGGTACAGGCCGCCACCGATCAGGGCGGCGGCGAGCAGTTCGATCGCGGAGCGCAGCCCGTCGGGGGAGCCGGAGCCGATCAGGAGGCCGACGATCGGCACGAGCGCGATCGTCGCCAGCGAGCGATCAACCTTGCGTGCCACGGCGAAGAATCCGCCGACGAGGAGGAGCAGGAGCACCAGTACGACCTCGTAGTTCTGGACGAGCGCGCCGACCGCGGCAGCGAGGCCGATCAGGACGGCGATACCGATGACCTGAGTCCGGCGAGCGATCCCGTAGCCCGGCGGACCCATCAGGAGGATCAGGAGCGCACTGGCGGCCGCGATCGCGCCCAGCGGGTGTGCGCCGGCCGCTGTACCGGCCGCGAAGGGTGCGCCAACGACCACCCCGAAGCGGAGCGCGAGCTGCCAGCGGGCAGGAAAGTGCGTGCGCAGGGCCGCGAGGGCCGATCGGGTCTCCACCGCCTCCATCGGCGACAGCATAGGAGACCGGGTACCATTGCCGACATGGCAACACCCGGCCGACCTGTCGCCGCCGTCGAGCGCGCGCTCCTTGTCTTGGAGATCCTCGCCGACGCGCCCGAGCCGCTGGGTGTCAACGACATCGCCCGCCGCCTTGAGGTCTCCCCCTCGTCGGCCTCGCGCCTGCTGGGCACGCTGGGCAGCCACGGACTTGTCGAGAAAGTCGAGGCGACCGGTCGCTACCGCCTTGGCGTGCGGCTCCTACAGCTGGGTACACACGTGCTGCAGCGCCTCGACGTCCGGACCGTTGCCCGACCCATCCTCGATCAGGTAGAGGCCGCAACAGGCGAAACGGCCACGCTTTCGCTCGCTGCCGCTGGTGAGGGCGTTACCGTCGATCACGTTCCCAGTCGGCGTAGCGTGCGCTCTGCGGCCCTTGTGGGACGCCCGAGCGTCGCGCATGCGACTGCCGTGGGCAAAGTCGTGCTCGCGTTCGGCCGTGGCACGCAGACCGAACTGCCTGCGCAGCTCGCGGCATTCACATCCCGCACGATCACCGATTCGTCCGTGCTGGCCGCTGCCGTCGATGAGGTGCGCGCGCGCGGCTGGGGTGAGGCCGACGAGGAGCGCGAAGAGGATCTCGCCGCAATCGCTGTCCCCGTCTTCGACCACACGGGCGGTCTCGTGGCCATCCTTGGCGTGCAGGGCCCCAGCGACCGCTTTGACGCGGATGCGCGCCGTGCGGCCCTGCCGGCGCTCCAGACGGCCGCGCGCGAACTCGGTCGGCTGCTCGGCGCCATCTAGGCTCCTCCGCGTGCGCATGGCGGACATGACAAACCTCGGTTTGTGGTGTCCGCCATGTCCGCAGACAAAGGACATCCCACCACCACCTCGTGGAGCGGACACCACAAACCGGGGTTTGTCATGTCCGCCATGCCCCCAGAACCACCTCGGGGCGGGTCCGAAGACCCGCCCCGAGGGACATTCCACGTGCTGGTCGAGCCGGGGGCCTAGTGGCCGCTCGGCGACTCCCAGCCCGGCAGGACCGACGGCTTCCAGTTGGTGCCGACGATCTTCGAATCCTTGACCCAGGGACCGAGCTCCGGCTGCGGGAACTTGGCGTGCGCCTCCTTCAGCTTGATGCCGTAGGAGTTGCCGCTCTGCAGGTGCTTGAGGAGCACCTTGCGGGCAACCTCGTTCTCCTGTCCCTTCGGGATCTCGAAGTAGATCTTGATGAACGAGTTGGAGTACCGGTCGAACACGGCGGGGACGCCATCCTCGGCCAGCAGCTCGATGTCCTCGAGCCAGTTGATGTCCTGGCCCGGCGTCGACTCCAGCAGATCGACATCAGCGCTCGCGTTGATGTCCTCCTGGTAGTCGAAGCGCCGCCCGGCCAGGTACTCCGCCGAGATGCCGATGGTCAGCTCGGGGTTGTGCCGCTCGTTCGCGATGTTGGTCGTTGCTTCAGACATGCTGACTCCTAGTCGCCCTGCTGCGTCGACAGCGGAGCCGACGTCGGCATGTAGTCGACGGGGTTGACGAGGTGACGCTCCAGGAGGGTCTTGATCTCCTGCAGGGTCTTCTCCTCGGTGACGCCCGGGATGTAGCGGGTGCCGGCGAGCGGAACCTTGGCCATCGCAGCCGCCTCGACCGTGAGGGCCGCGAGGTCCTCCGGCTCCAGC
>JBIIFR010000094.1:0-5881 GCA_044237215.1 Gaiellales bacterium | reverse complement strand
GTGGGGGAGGTCGGCCGCATCGCCGGGTAGGGCGAGGCCGCCGGTCTCCGCGGCCACCGCCGCGAGCGGGTCGGGCCGCCGACCGACGAGGCCTACGAGCCACCCCTCGGTCGCGAGCAGGCGAGCGGTCGCGGCGCCGATGCCGCTGCCGCCGCCGGTTATCAGGGCCGCGGGTCGCACCTACTGCTCGAACGTCACCGGGTTGGCGAGCGTGCCGACGCCGCCGACGGTCACCGTCACGGTCTCGCCCGCCCGCAGGTAGCGGCGCGGGTCCCGGCTGTCACCGACCCCGCCGGGCGTACCGGTGGCGATGACGTCGCCCGGCAGCAGGGTAATGCCGCGGGTCAGGTACTCGATGATCTCCGCGACGCTGAAGATCAGGTTGCGCGTGTTCGAGCTCTGCATGACCTCGCCGTCGATGGCGAGCTCTACGTCGATGTCGCCGAAGTCAGTGCCCTCGGTGCTGGCGATCGAGGGCCCGAGCGGACAGAAGGTGTCGAAGCTCTTGCCGTAGTCGAACTGCCGCAGCGGCGTCTCGAGCTGCGCCCGGCGTCCGGAGACGTCATGGACGCAGGTGATGCCGCCGATGGCGGTCAAGGCGTCGGCGAGGGTGGCGCGGTGCGTGCGCCGGCCGATCACGACGGCCAGCTCACCCTCGAAGTCGGGACGCGTCTCCTCCCGCGGGATCACGATCGATTCGCCGTGGCCGATCAGGCTGGTCGAGAACTTGGAGAACACGACCGGGACGGCGGGGACGTCGAGGTCGGACTCCTTGGCGTGGTCGCGGTAGTTGAGGCCGATCGCGATGATCTTGCTCGGCACGACGGGATGCAGCAGCTGCACGTCGGCGACGGGCAACGAGGCGCCCGCGGCGGTGGCGATCGTGGCCCAACCCTCGACGGACGGGACAAACCCCTGCGCGCCGGCGACGCCGGCATCGATGATCGTCTGATCCTCCAGACGTCCGAGGCGAATCTCGCCGGCTGCATTCCGATAGCGCACTGCGTGCATGGGGTCCTCCGTGGTTCGACCGAGGAGCAGCATATCCGGCCGCCGGGTTTTGGATACAATTCCCGCATCAACCGGGAGGGTGAGAGATGACCGTCAAGCAGCTTCAGGACAAGGGCGTGCGCATTCTGCGCCTCGTCTACAGCGATCTCCATGGCATCCAGCGCGGCAAGGACGTGCTGTTGACGCGCGCCGCGCATGCCATCTCCCACGGTAAGCCGTTCGTCGAGGCCGTCATGACGGTCGATCATCGCCACAATGTCATCAGCGGTGATGAGGTGGGCTTTCGCGACTTTGTCGCCATGCCGGATCTCAAGACCGCGCGGATCAATCCGCTCGATCCGGAGGTCGCGGTCGTGCTGTGTGATCTGATGTCCGTACCCGCTCACACGCCCTCGGGGCTGGACCCGCGGGGCTCGTTGAAGCGCATCACCGAGCGCTACGCAGCGCTGGGGTACACCGCGGTCGTCGCACACGAGCTCGAGTTCTACCTCCTTGAGCGGCATGCCGATGGCGTGGGGGGAATGCGTCCGCTGCCGATGCGCGACTCGAGCGTCTACACGGTTGGTCCGCTCGCGGATCCGACGGGACTCGTCCGTGGGATGTTCGAGGCGTGCGAGGAGTTCGGGCTGGAGCCGATCTCCATGGCACAGGAGTTTGGCCACTCGCAGCACGAGATCAACCTCACGCACGGCGAGGCCGTGGCCGCGACCGACCGCGCGTTCCTGTTCAAGTCGTTGGTCAAGCAGATGGCCGATATGAACGGCGTTGTCGCCACGTTCATGGGCATGCCCGTCGACGATGACGAGTGCTCCGGCTATCACCTGCACGCATCGCTGGTCAACAAGGCCGGCAAGAACCTCTTCGACGCGCCGCGGGCCAAGGACGGGCTCAGCGAGGTGGCGCACCACTTCATTGCCGGCGTCATTGCCCACGCACCCGCCATGGCCGGTCTGCTGAATCCGACGGTCAACTCGTATAAGCGCATTTCCAACGGCGGCCTCTCGCCCAAGTTCGCGAACTGGGGCCATGACAATCGCCTGTCGATGCTGCGGATCAGCCAGGACCGTGGTCCCGCCACGCGCGCCGAGGTGCGCTCGGGTGACGGCGCTGCCAATCCCTATCTGATCAGCGCGGCCATCTTGGCTGCCGGTCTCGACGGGATCGAGCGCAAGCTCAAGTCTCCCAAGCCGGTCGTGGGCAACTTCTACGAGGGCCCGGAGAGTGCCATGGGCACGCAGCTGCCCACGTCACTCGGTCAGGCGCTCGACACCCTTGAGGCGGATACCCGCCTTGTCAAGCTGATCGGGCCCGAGCTGATTGAGGTCTTCCTGCACAACAAGCGGTACGAGCTTGCTCGCTGGGAGGCGCACCAGAATCGGCTGACCGCTTGGGAGATCGAGGAGTACGCCGCGGCGCTTTAGCGCTGCACGCAGGGGCCGGCGAGCGCGTCGTCGGCCTCCGCATCGCTAAAGCCCGCTTCGAGCAGGAGCTCGCGCGTGTGCTCACCGAGCAGCGGCGGATGCTGTGGTGCCGTGAGGTGGTCGCCGTCGAACGCGATCGGCGAGCGGATGGTGCTGATCGCGCCTGCCGTCGGATGCGAATGAGGCTGCAGCGCGTAGGGGGCAGCCGCCAACGCCTCAGGGATCGTCCGGACCGGGCCGCTCGGAACGTCTCGCGCCGCGAGGGCTGCGAGCAGTGCGTCGGGGGCGAACTGCGAGGTGCCGGTCTGGAGGAGGGGAATCAGGGTGTCGCGGTTGGCGACACGATCGGGATTCGTCGCGAAACGCTCGTCGGTGCCAAGCTCGGCCAGCCCGATGGTCTCGCAGAACGAGCGGAACTGTGGGTCGGTACCGACGGCAACGATGATGTGGGCCCCTGTGGTGGGGAACGTCTCGTAGGGGACGATGGACGGATGCGCATTGCCGAAGCGCGCTGGCTCCCACCCGGCGATCGACGCCTCGGTGCCACGATTGACGAGCCAGGCGAGCTGGGCGTCGAACAGCGACACCTGCACGCGACGCCCGGGTGCGCCGCCGCGCACGGCAACCAGGGCGGCCAGGATGCCGTTGGCCGCGAACATTCCCGACGTGACATCGGCAATCGCCACACCGACCTTCATCGGTGCGCCATCAACGGCGCCCGTGATGCTCATGATGCCGCCCTCGCCCTGGATCGCAAAGTCGAAGCCGGGGAGCGGTGCCTCAGGACTGTCGTGCGGGTAGCCGCTGATCGAGCAGTAGACGAGCGACGGGTTGTCCGCGCGCAGTTCGTCCCAGCCAAGCCCGAGCTTGTCGGCGCCGCCCGGAATGAAGTTCTCGATCACGACGTCGCAGGTTGCTGCGATGCGCTTGGTAATCGCAACGCCTGCGGGATCGCGCAGATCGATCGCGATCGAGCGCTTGCCACGGTTCGCGCTCAGGTAGTAGGTCGCCTCGTCGCCGGCCCACGGCGGACCCCAGGCGCGCGTGATGTCGCCGCCCTTGGGGTTCTCAACCTTGATGATGTCGGCGCCCATGTCGGCCAGCGTCATCGAGCAGTAGGGTCCGGCGAGCACGCGCGAGAGATCGAGCACGCGGACGCCCGCCAGCGGCCCGTCGGTCGGCGGAGCGATCGTCACGTCAGGCCGCGAGTGTCTTGACGATCAGCTCGAGATGCTCGCCCGGCTTGACCTTGTGCAAGACGTGCTCGAGCGTGCCGTCGGGCCCGATGATGAACGTTGAGCGCTCGACGCCCATGTACTTCTTGCCGTACATCGACTTCTCGACCCAGACGCCGTAGGCCTCGGCGACGGCATGGCCTTCGTCCGCGAGCAGGGGGTAGGGAAGATCGAACTTGGCGCGGAACTTCGCGTGGCTGGCCGGCGAATCAGGAGAGATGCCGAACAACACGACGTCGAGGGCCTGCACCTCGGCCCAGCCGTCGCGCAGCGCGCAGGCCTGCGTCGTGCAGCCCGGCGTGTCGTCCTTCGGATAGAAGTACAGGACGACGCGGCGCCCGGCGAGATCCGCCAGAGAGACTGCGGCGCCCTCGTCGTCGGTGAGCGTGAAGGTGGGTGCAGGATCTCCGATGGCGGGCATGGCGGCAGTATAGGACGGCGCCGCCAAGGGTCCGTGTCGGCTCGGTCGAGTTGGGTGGGCACCCCAAACGTCGGAAGGCTCTGCAATTTCTGCGAGCATGCACAGGTGCCGTCCCGTCGTCACCGTCAACTCCGCTGCGTCTGTGCTCTGCTCGTCGTGGGACTCCTCGCTGTCGCCGCCGGCTGCGGTGGTTCGGCGCCGCTCGACGGGCGTGTGCGGATCGCGGGTTCCACGACGCTGCTGCCGATGGTCTCGGCGGTGAGCGCGCAGTTTGCCGCCGACGCTCCCACGGTCGAGCTCGACGTGCGCATGACGGGCTCCTCCGACGGTGCGGTGCTCTTCTGCGATGGCCTCGTGCCGTTGGCCGGCAGCTCGCGGCCGCTGAACGAGCGAGAGCTGGCCAGTTGCGAGGCCTCCGGCGTCCGCTTCGTGCGGCTGCTGGTGGCCCGGGACGCCGTGGCTCTCGTGGTCGGCCCCGACGTGCCTGCAAGTATCGCTTGCCTCACGCAGGAGCAGATCTATGCCCTGATGGGACCGGAGTCGGCAGCGGTGGCGACGTGGCGCGAGGCGAGTGCCGTGATCGTCGGCAGTGGCTCGGAACTCCCCGACACGGCGCTGACCGTGATCGGGCCCAGCAGCGGGTCCGGCACCCGGCAGTCGCTGATCGATCTCGCGATCGCACCGCTCGCGAAGGAACGCGGGGCGAGTTCCACGCTACGCCCTGACTACCTCGCTGAGCCCGCCGAGCAGCTGATCCGGAGCTCGGCAGCCAGTCGTCCGGGATCGCTTGCCTTCGCTGGTCTGGCCACCGTCAAGTCGTGGGCGGACGGGCTGCGCCTGCTCGAGGTGGATTTCGGTGAGGGCTGCCAGCCACCGACTGCCGCCGCGATCGATGCGGGTGCGTACCCGTTGTCGCGCGAGCTCTACGTGTACGTCAACCTCGCGGCCGTGGCTGCGAACCCGACGGAGAATGCGTTCGTCGACGCGCTCGTCTCGAGCGCGGGACTCGCGACGGCGGGTGCGGTCGGCGGCGTCCCCCTCACCGAACAAGAGGGCGATGAGGTGCGCGCGCACTGGCAGTCGGCCCGGTCCACGGGCAAGGGCGACACAGCATGAGCTGGCTGACGCGACTCGGCGGCCTTGAACTCCTGCTGCTCTGCGTCGGCGGAGCGGTCGCGCTCGCCGTGATCGCCATGGCGATCCTCGTCCTCCTGATCCCGGCGCAGCGACGGGAGCCAACCGGGGCGACCGCGGCGGCCTACATGACGGTGCTCGGCAGCCTGTTCGCGATCCTCACCGCCTTCCTGATCAGCAGCGAGTACAGCACCCTGCGTCAGGCGCAGAATCTCGTGGGCACGGAGGTCGCGGCCGCCAGCCAGCTGGCCTACGCCAGCGCGTCGCTCCCGCCCGTCGACACGGGTCTGGTCCAGGCGTCCCTGGTGCGGTACCTCACTGCCGTCGAGCAGTCCGAGTGGACGGGCCTGGCGAACGACCCCGGCGGCCGCTCGCGGGCCGCGGACGATCTCTCGGACCTCTCCCGGCTCGTCTTCTCTTACGGGCCGCGTCCCTACGCCCCGTCGGTGACGACCGATGCCATGCAGACGTCGCTCGCCTCGATCACGCAGGCCCGACGGCAGCGCCTCGTGATCGCGACCCAGCAGCTGCCGTTGCCCCTCTTCGCACTCAGCGTTGTGACCGGGCTCTCGCTGATCCTCGGGGCCCTCCTGGTCGCGTTGCGGCACGGACCCCGCTTCGGCTTCGTCGCGCTCGGGATCGTAGTGAGCGTCGGCCTC
>JBIIFR010000216.1:0-3651 GCA_044237215.1 Gaiellales bacterium | reverse complement strand
CGAACACGCCCGCGATGCGGACGCCTTCGTCGTAGCCCGAGACGCCGATCTTCGACTCCGTCATGTACAGCGCCTGCGAGGGACGCGTACCCTCGCCCTTGAGCGTGATCGAGTACCCCTTGGCGGGCACGATCGGCACGTCGATGCCGAGCGGCTTGAGCAGTGCCGGGCTGACGGCGCCGGTGGCCACGACCACGCGATCGGCCTGTACCGGACCGTCGCTCGTCGCGATCTCCCAACCGGACGCGGTCGGGCGCATGCCCGTGACCGTGACCTGCTCGCGCACCTCGTGCCCCAGCTCGACGACGCGGTCGGCAAGGCCTCGCATCAGCGTCTGCGGCTGCACGTAGCGATCGATTGTCGTGCGCACGACGAACTTGACGTCGTCGCCAATCGCGGGCTCGATGGCCCGCGCCTCCGCGGGCGTCAGCGTCTCGATCTGGCCCTCGAAGCCGAGCTTCTGGAGGTCCTCGAAGACGGGTCCGAACCAGGCGATGCCCTTCTCGGTCTTGCCGAGCGTCAGGATGCCGCCGGAATGCATCTCGAACGGGATCCCATCGGCGGCGTAGGAGTCGAGCACCTCGAAGGTCCGGCGGTTGAGGTTGTGCAGCGCCTCGACGCCCTTCAGGAAGCGCTCGCGGGAGGCGGCACCGCGGAAGGCCCACAGCCAGCGCAGCCAGCGGGTGTCCAGTTCCGGGCGGATGACCAACGCGCCGTTCGGGTCGAACGCGCTCTTCATGCCCATCATCAGCGTGCCGGGCGAGGCGAGCGGGAAGGAGATCGTCGGCGAGACCCACCCGGTGTTGCCCTTCGAGGCGCCGTCGCCGATGACGTCGCGCTCCAGGACCACCACCTCCGCGCCACGCTGGGCGAGCGACCACGCGCACGCCAGACCGACGACGCCGCCTCCGATGATCGCCACGCGCATGCCGCCACGATAGCGACCCTGCCCGCGCTCAGGTCGCGACGACACCGGGGGCCAGGTCGGCGAGGCCCGTCCGGGCCGCGACGAGGCAGGCCCGATAGGCCGCTGCGGTCTCGGCGACGTCCGGTCGCCCAGGCCGCGCGCCGCGCGCGTTCGCGTGCGCGAGCTCGTAGGCGGCCGCCTCGTACTGGTAGAGCAGGCGGCGCGCCTCGCGGCTGGCCCGCCGGGCCTGCCTGCGCATGCGGCCCCGCGTGCGCCCGCCGGCGATCAGCTGCTCGTAGGCGGCCTGCTCGAGGGTGCCGCGTCCGACCTCCGGCTCGAGCCCCTCGCGCAGAATGCGGCGCTCGCGTCGGGCGCCGGCGATCAGGAGCACCAGGCCGATGATGGCCAACGGCAGGTAGCCGGCCACGTAGGCAAGTGGCGTGGAGCCGACCGTGGCCGAGAGGTTCCACAGGGCGTGCAGCAAGATCGCGAGGAGCAGTCCAACGACCACCAGCGCGATGCGCCAGCCACGCCAGCCGCGCCGCTTGACCGCGAGCCCGAGGGCGATGCCGGTCATGGCGGTGAAGATCGGGTGGCAGAGCGGTGTCATCAGGCCGCGCAACACGAACGTGATCGTGAGGTCCTCCGCGCCACCTCCACTCCACGCCTCCGCGTAGTAGAGGACGTTCTCGACGGTGGCGAAGCCGAGCGCCACCCACGCGGCGTAGACGATCCCGTCGTGCACACCGTCGAGGAAGCCGGGACGCCGACGGATCACGAACAGGAGCGCGAGCGCCTTCCCGACCTCCTCGACGACCGGCGCCGAGGCGATCGCCGCCGCGTCCTCGCCGAGCAGGACGCCGACGCCGGTATTGACGACCAGCGCGATAGCGGTCGCCGCTCCCGCTCCCCACAGGAACGTCCGCAGCAGGAGCCGCGTCGGCTCGGGCTCGAAGCGGTCGAGCCGCAGCAGCACGGCAGCCACCAGCGGCACCGGCAGGAACGCAAGCACCAGCCCGAGTCCCAAGGGCACGAACCCGTCGAGCGCCGTCACGGAGAGGACGAAGACGAGCAGGACCGCGGGCAGCACGATGCCCTCTGCCCGCAACGCCCGCAGCGACCGCCGCTGGCGGCGCATCACGAGCGCGATCTTTTCCGGCACCTCAGGAACGACGGAGGGCGCGGCCTCGTGCATCAGGCCAGATCGACCACAAGCCGGCCCTTGACCTGCCCCTTGAGGATCGCCTTGGCCTGGGTCGGGAGCTCCTCGAGCGAGCAGCCGCTCGTCATCTCGTCGAGCATCGACAGGTCGAGTTCATCGGCCATGCGGTTCCAGGCGATGACGCGGCGCTCATACGGCATGGCGACGGAGTCGATGCCGAGCAGGTTCACCCCGCGCAAGAGAAAGGGCATGATGTGCCCGTCGAAGGTCGCGCCGCCGGCCAGGCCGCAGGCAGCCACGGAGGCACCACGCTCGAGCTGGCGGATGACGCGCGAGATCGTCGAGCCGGCGACGGCGTCGATGCAGCCCGCCCAGCGCTCGGACTCGAGCGGTGCCGCAGAATCCTCGGCCAGCTCCTCGCGCGTCACGATCTCCGTGGCGCCGAGGCCCTTCAGATAATCGCCGAGCTCGGGGCGGCCGGTGCTGGCCGCGACGGTGTAGCCGTGGCGGGCGAGCAGCGCGATCGCGACGGAGCCGACGCCGCCGGCGCCGCCCGTGATCAGAACGGGCTTGTCGCCGCCGGGCTTGAGCCCGTGCTCCTCGAGCGCCATCAGCGCGAACATCGAGGTCAGGCCAGCCGTGCCGACGGCCATCGCCTGCCGCGTGGTCATCGCGGCGGGGACGTGCACGAGCCAGTCGGCGCGCACGCGGGCGACCTCGGAGAAGCCACCCCAGTAGCGCTCACCCATGTGCCAGCCGGTCACGACGACGCGGTCGCCAACGGCGTAGCGCGCATCGGACGACTCGAGCACGGTGCCGGCGAGGTCGATGCCCGGGATGTGCGGGAACTTCCGGGCCAGCCGGCCCTTGTTGCCGTCGACGACGAGGCCGTCCTTGTAGTTCAGCGTCGAGTGCTCAACCCTGACGAGCACCTCGCCCTCAGGCAGATCGGCAACGGCGATCTCCTCGATCGCGGCGGCGACCTTGCCGTCCTCGGTCTCGCGCATCATCAGTGCCTTGAAGGTGTCAGCCATGGGGTGTTCTGCTCCGTGTCGGTCTCGGGGCGTAGCCTACGCGCTGGGCGTTCGGAATGGCGCACGCAGCGGTTCGTGCGAGAATCGTCGCATGCGTATGCCCGACACCCCACGCTCGTCGTCGCTGCCGTCGCGTGGCAGCATCGGCTCGATCGGATCGCTCGCCAGCGCCGGGTCGATCCTCTCGGCGTTCAGCGCAGGCTCGATCCTGTCCCTTGCCAGCGCGGGCTCCATCCTCTCGCTGGCCAGTGCCGGCTCGATCCTGTCGGCGTTCAGCGCCGGCTCGATCCTGAGCGTCGGCTGCAGCGGCAGCATCCTCAGCATCCGCCGTGATGGCGCGATCCTCAATCAGTCGCGCAAGCGGTCCTGAGAACGCAGAAGGGGCGCCCGGAGGCGCCCCTTCGACGATTCACCGTCTGAGATAGAGACTCAGGAGCAGCCGCTGGTCTCGCCGCAGCTGATGCACTTGAGGCACGTGCCGTTGCGGACCAGGGTCATCTGACCGCAGTTGACGCAGGCGTCGCCCTCGTAGCCCTTCAGCCGAGCCT
>JBIIFR010000093.1:0-5948 GCA_044237215.1 Gaiellales bacterium | reverse complement strand
ACACCCCACCGCGCCGCGCCCTTGGGGACAGGCGGCAACCCGAAGCCTTAATGGGATCCGGGTCCGAATTGTCCGGTGGCGTGCCCACTCAGCGGCCCTGCGAGTGACAATTCGGACCCGGATCCAGAGGCGTGGAATCCACGCCCCGGCAGGCGGCAACTCTGGACCCGGGTCCAGATCTGCACGTTCGAAGCGAATCTGGAACCGGGTCCAGATCTGCAGACTCAGTCGCGCTCGAGCAGCACAAACGCCTGGGCCGCAATGCCCTCGCCGCGACGTTTTTGGACCCGGGTCCAGAAACGTCAGGCGCGCTCGAGCAGCACGACGGCCTGCGCGGCGATGCCCTCGCCCCGGCCGGTGAAGCCGAGGCCGTCGGTGCCCGTGGCGCGGATCGAGACGCGATCGGACGTCGAGCGGAGCGCCTCCGCGCAGTTGGCGCGCATCGCATCGACGTGAGGGGCGATGCGGGGCTGCATCGCGACGACCATGCAGTCGGCGTTGACGAGCGTCCAGCCGTCCTCGGCGATACGCGCGCAGGCCAGGCGCAGCAGCTCGAGTGAGGCGGCGTCCTTCCACGCGGCATCGGACGGGAACATCCGGCCGATATCGCCGATGCCGGAGGCACCGAGGATCGCGTCGGTCAGCACGTGGCAGACGACGTCGGCGTCGGAGTGCCCCTCAAGACCGCGGTCGTGAGGAATCGTCACGCCGCCGAGTACGAGCGGGCGCCCGACGACAAGGCGGTGGGCGTCCACCGCGGTACCGACGCGGAGGTCAGCCAATGGGCACCGCCCGACGGTCGCGTCCCTTGATCTCCATCACCTGGGTGTAGCCCGCGTCGAGTGCGGCCTGCACAGCCTGGTCGAAGGCGAAGCCGACGTTCTCTGGCTCGTGCGCGTCTGAGGACAGGACGATCGGCACGCCGCGCGCGCAGACCCGCTCCAACAGCGAGGGGGCGGGATACAGCTCGCGCGCCGCCTTGCGGAGGCCGGCGGTGGAGATCTCCAGGCAGCAGCCGGCCTGCTCGAGCGCATCCGCAATGCGGTCGTAGGCCCAGTCGAGGGTCGCCGCAGACGGCAACGGTCCGAACGACTTGGGCAGGTCCGCATGCGTCATCACGTCGAATTGGCCGCTCAGCGCCGCGCGCGTGTAGCGATCCACGTACCCGCGCCAGAGGGCGTCCGGGTCGATCTCCTTGAACGCCGAGTAGAGGTCGTAGTCGACCGCGCCCTCGTCGACCCAGTGGATGCTGCCGAGGATGAGGTCCCACGGCCGCCCTCGGAGCGCGTCGACCAGCACCTCCTGCCCGCTGGGCAGCCAGTCGCACTCGATGCCGATCAGGAGCGGGAAGCCCGCGGCCTTGGCCTCACTCAGCGCGTCCCAGTAGGCGTCGATGTCCCACTGCGTCTGCGTGTCCCAGTAGGGATGCGCCCAGGCGGGCTTGGCGACACGGAAGCGGTAGATGTGCTCCGTGATGGCGACCTGGGCAAGGCCGCGGTCCATCGCGGCGGCGACGTGCGGGACGATCGTCTCGATCGACAGCGCCTCCTCGTCGAGCGGATCGTCGTCCGGGCGCAGATGGGTGTGATGGTCAGTCAGCACGGTGCAGCTCCTCCGCCCGCTCGAGGTCGGCACGGGTGGTGATCTTCATCGCGCGCGGATCGCCGAGGACCGTCGCCACGGTTCCCCCCGCACGCTCAACGAGACTCGCGCAGTCCGTACCGGTGCCGCGATCGGGTGCGGCAACGGCCCGTCGGAGAACATCGGCGAGGAAGGCCTGCGGCGTCTGCACAGCGCGCAGCTCGGAGCGATCGAGGGTATCGACCACGCGGCCAGCGGCGTCGACGCGCTTGACGGTGTCGTCGATCGGCAGCGCCGGGATGACACCGTCGGCACCGTCCGCGAAGCCACCCAGCACGCGGTCGATCAGGTCGGCCGGGATCAGCGGGCGCGCCGCATCGTGCACGAGGATGATCGCGGCGTCTGCAGGCACCTCGGCGACGCCGGCTGCGACGGAATCCGAGCGCGTGGCCCCGCCGGGAATCGCGATCGACGCCTTGCCGGCACCGATGTCATCGACCATGAAGGTGGCGCGCTCCTCCCAGCCGGCGGGCACGACGAGGACGATGCCCTCGATCGCCGGATGGTCGTCCAGCGCTGCCACCGAAGCCGCGATCAGCGGATTGTCGCCGAAGCGGACGAACGCCTTCGGATGGTCCGCGCCGAGCCGCTCGCCGGAGCCGGCGGCAACGACGACCGCCCACACGGCGACCGCATCTGCCATCGGGATCTAGGCGCGCGCGGCGCGCGCCTCGGCACGCGCCTCGGCGAGGTCCGACAGCAGCTTGTCGAGGTGCGCGTTCGTCTCGTCCTCGTCCTTGTCGAGCGACCAGCGCAGCTCGGACGAGAGGATGCGCTTGGCCTGAGCCAGCAGCTGCCGCTCGCCGGAGGAGAGCGGCTTCTCAGCGTCGCGCAGCGAGAGATCACGGATGACCTCGGCGATCTCACGGACGTCACCGGAGCGGATCTTGTCCTTGTTCATCCGGAAGCGACGGCTCCACGAGCCCGTGCTCTCGGGGATCTCCTCACCGAGAACGGCGAGGACGGCGTTGGCGCCCTTCTGATCCATCACGCGGCGCAGACCGAGCTCGTCGACGCGGTTGACGGGAATGCGGACGACCAGGTCGTCGGAGATGATGCGGATCGTCAGGTACTCGACCTCGTCACCAAGCACGGTGCGCGTCTCGATGCCGTCGATGATGCCAGCGCCGTGCTGGGGATAGACGATCCGATCTCCGACTTTGAACATCTGCGCTCCTCCGTGCTGGGACCGGAAGGATAACCGCAATCGGTCCCGAAGGGAGGAGGTTTCAGCGGTTGCCGCGAAGGTGCCGATCGTGGAGTCGTCGCAGCCCCTGCTGCACCTCCGCCGCGTCCTGTGGGGAGATGCCCTCGATCTCCTGCAGCTCCCGCAGCGTCGCGCGCATCAGCGCGTCGTAGGTCGGGAAGGCCGCAATGATGCGCTCGGTGGCGTCGTCCGTGAGCGAGGCAGTCTGCGTCAGCGCCCGGTAGCCGCGCGGCCGCAGGTCGGTGACCACACGGTCCGCGAACCCCATCGCCCGCGCCACGCACTCGAGGTCGACCAGCTCGCTGTAGCGGAGCGCGGCTAGGCGCTCGAGCACGAGGTCATTGGCCGAGGTCGCGTCGGCGTGCCGATAGTCCTGGATGATCGCAAGCCGCTCATCCTCCACGCCCTCTGAGAGCTCGACCAGCTGCATGGCGACGAGGCGGCCGTCGAGGCCGAGCTCGGTCGCGTTGCGCTCGATCTCGCCGATCATCCGCGCGGCCATCTCGGAGCGCTGGAGGACGTTGAGGACGTCGTCGAGCGAGACCTCGCCGCGCAGCTCCTGCGTCGTCAGCTCATCCGCGCCCTTGTCGAGCTGGATGCGATGCCCCTGCAGCGTCGCGAGGCCCTGCGTCGCCTTGGCCAGGAGCTCGCCGATCGAGTCGAGCTGGTAGCGCGAGCCACCGGTATAGACGTTGACCGTGTCGCGTTCCTGGGAGATCGCGACGACGATCGCCTCGGTCTGGCGCGCCACGCGCTCCGCCGTGCGATGCCGGGTGCCCGTCTCGGAGGTCGGCATCGCGGCGTCGGGCATGAGGTGCACGTTGGCCCGCAGGATCGTGCTGAGATCGGCGTCGAGCACGATCGCGCCGTCCATCTTGGCGACCTCGTAGAGCATCTGCGAGGAGAATGGGATGTCGAACGTCAGGCCGCCCGAGCAGAGCGGTTCGATCTCGTCGCGATCAGCGATCACGATCAGCGCGCCGAGGTGGCCCTTGATGATGTCGTTGATGCCCAGCCGCAGGTCGGTGCCGGGCGCGAGCAGGCCCAGGGCGTTCGCGAGCTTGGGGTTGCGGCGCGGATCGATCAGCATCGGACCGGTATCGTAGCCGGGTGGCGCAGAGCAAGCCCCTCCTGATCGTCGATGGCGATGCGCTGGCGCATCGCGCCTACTACGCACTGGGGTCTGTCACGGCCCCGGACGGCAGGCCGATCGGTCTGCTGCAGGGGACGATCAGCATGCTCGTGGGGGCCTGGGATGCCTTCGCGCCGCGCGCGATCGCCTTCGCCGTCGACAGCCGCGAGGAGTCCGAGCGCCACACTCTCGTCCCGGCGTACCAGGCGCAGCGCGTCGGCGAGGCCGACGATGCCCTGGTCGACCAGCTGGATGCCCTGCCGGTGCTCGTCCGCACGTTCGGCATCCCCGCCATCTGCGTCCCGCCGTGGGAGGCCGATGACGTCTGCGCGACGCTGGCCACCCTCGAGGAGGCCGCCGGGGGCACCGCGTTCGTCCTCACGCACGACCGCGACGCGTACCAGCTGGCCTCGGCCCGCACGACCATCATTCGTCCCGTCTCTGGCGTCAGCGAGGTGGAGTACGTCGATCCCGACGGCGTCGTTGAGCGCTACGGGGTCCGTCCGGATCAGGTGCCCGATCTGATCAGCCTGCGTGGCGACCCGTCCGACAACATTCCCGGCGCGCGAGGCATCGGCGCGAAGACCGCGGCTGAGCTGCTGCAGCGCTACGGGGATCTCGAGGGCGTCATCGCGAATGCCGACGCCCTCACCCCCGCCCGCTCGCGCGCCGTCGCCGAGGCCGCCGACGAGCTGCGTGCCTTCCGCACGATCGCGACCATGCAGCGCGCACTGCCCATCGAGCTGCCCCCGACGGCAGCGCCCGACTGGGCCGCCGGCGCCGCCGCCTGCGCGGCCGCCGGCATGGCGCGGCTCGCTGGACGTCTGGCCGAGCGGGCCTAGTCCGCGCCGAGGGCGAGCGCGAGGGCCTCGCCGATCGACCCGGCGGTCCGGACCACGATCCCGGGCACGGACGGCGCTCCGGGCGGCACGATCGCCTGCTCAATACCGAGGCGTGCCGCCTCCTGCAGGCGGCGCTCGACCTGGCTGACCGGGCGCAACCGCCCGGTCAGGCCGATCTCGCCGATCGCGACCAGCGGGCCCGTCGGGATGCCGCGGGCGGCGGAGGTGACGGCGAGCGCGACCGCGAGGTCGACGGCGGGGTCATCGACGCGCACACCGCCGACCACGTTGGCGAAGACGTCGGCCGAACCGAGCCCCAGACTGGCATGGCGCGACAGCACCGCGAGCAGCATGGCCAGACGATTGCGGTCGATCCCGTTGGCGAGGCGACGCGGCTGCGGCAGCTCGCTCGGCGAGACCAGCGCCTGCACTTCGAGGAGCAGCGGGCGCGAGCCCTCCATCGTGCAGGCGACGACGCTGCCCGTGGCACCGAGCTCGTCGCGTCCGAGCAGCGCCGAGGGGTCCTCGACCGGCTCGAGCCCACGACCGGTCATGGCAAAGACGCCGAGCTCGGAGGTGGCGCCGAAGCGATTCTTGGCGGCACGCAAGACGCGTAGCTCTCCCCCGCGCTCGCCCTCGAACAGCAGCACGGCATCAACGAGATGCTCGAGCACCTTTGGCCCCGCGACAGCACCGTCCTTCGTGACATGACCGACGAGGATGATCGCCACCCCGTGCTCCTTGGCCACGCGCAGCAGCTCGCCGGCGGCCTCGCGCACCTGCGACACCGAGCCGGGCGCCGAGGCGAGGTCGGCGGTCCACAGGGTCTGCACGGAGTCGACCACGCACACGGCGGGCTTCTCCTGGGCGATCGTGGCCACGACGACGTTGAGATCGGTCTCGGCGACGACGCGGATCTGGCCAGCACCGCCAATGCGCTCGGCGCGCAGACGCACCTGCGCGGCAGATTCCTCGCCGGTGACCAGCAGCGCGGTCTCGCGCTGGGCGATCGAGGCCAGCGCCATCGTCAGCAGCGTCGACTTGCCGACGCCGGGCTCACCACCCAGCAGCACCAGCGAGCCGGGCACAATGCCGCCACCGAGCACGCGGTCGAGCTCGCCGAGCC
>JBIIFR010000092.1:0-5954 GCA_044237215.1 Gaiellales bacterium | reverse complement strand
CGCGCAGCGCACGCGGCTGCAGCAGCCGACGCTCCCAGAACCAGGGCTGCTGTCGTTCCGCCGGGAGCCCGAGGAGGCGCAGGGGATCGTGGCGGCGCGGGGTGGCTGCGCCGGCCGGCGTGCAGCACAGCGCGTTGCCCGTCGCCGGGTCGCTGCCGCACTGTCCGCACGTGCCGTTCGCGCAGACGCCGGAGCGCGGGCGGTGCAGCCGGAAGCTCCGTCCCGTGGCAGGAGATCCCTCGGCCAGAGCGCGGGCGGTGACGGAGAGGGACGTGATCGGTGCGCTCACATTTGATACGATATCAAACATGCCGAACGCAACGAGGATTCCCGCCAACGCTCCCGAGTCCGCGCGCGAGGTTCCCCTGGCGGAGGTCGCCGGTCGCGTCATCTCGTCGTACCTGCAGGTGCAGGCAGGCGAGTCGTTGGCGATCATTGTCGACGATGGCGCCGATCTGGAGATCGGCAACGCGCTCTATTCCGCGGGCCTCGCCGCAGGCGCTGATGCAGCGCTGGTGCGTGTCCCCATGCGCGCGCACTCGGGCGCCGAGCCGCCCTCCGCCGTCGCCGCGCTGATGGCGGGTGCCGACGTCGTGGTCAGCGTCACCAAGCGCAGCCTGTACCACACGCGCGCCACGGGCCAGGCCAAGGCGGCCGGCACGCGTGGGGCGATGAACGCCCCCTCGACGCTCGATGCCTGGACGCGCGGCGCGATGACCGCTGATCATCACGAGATCCGCAAGACGGCGGAGCGCGTGGCCGATCGGCTGCGTGGTGCCGATCGCGTGCGCGTCACGTCGCCCGCGGGCACCGACCTCGAGCTGTCGATCCTCGGACGCGAGCCGAAGGCGTGGCTCACCGCGATCTGCCGCAACCCGGGGGAGATCTCGGCCTTCCCGGGCGGCGAGGTGTCGCTGCCACCGCTCGAGGGAACGACCAACGGTCTGATGGTGCTCGAATACGTGATGACCGACCTTGGCGCGCTGTCCGAGCCCATCCGCCTCGAGGTCATCGACGGGCTGGTTTCGACGATCACCGGCGGCCCCGAGGCTGAGCGACTCGAACAGCTGATCGAGGGCGTCGAGGGCGCCCGCAACATCGGTGAGCTCGGCATCGGCCTCAACCCGCTGGCGCGCCTCAGCGCGGACATCACCGAGTCGAAGAAGCGCTCTGGCACTGCCCACATGGCGATCGGCGACAACGCGGGCGGCTACGGCGGTGTCGTCGAGTGCGACCTGCACCTCGATGGCATGCTCTTTGAGCCGACGATCTTGGTCGACGGCGAGCCGCTGATGATCGACGGCGAGCTGCAGCTGTGACGCCGGCGACGACCGCGTCTGGTGCAATCCGAGAGCGCACCCGCGGGCTCGAGGGCGCGGGGCTGCGCACGTTCGGTGCCGACGATCCGATCGTCTGGGAGCGCACCGAGGGCAGCCGCGTCTGGGATGCCGATGGCAATGTCTTCCTCGAGATGAACGGGGGCTTCGCCGCGGCCTCAATCGGGTTCTGCCACCCGCGCGTGACCGCCGCGATCGTCGAGCAGGCTGGAGTCATGACGCACTGCCCGTCAGCCGCGCCATCGGCGGTGCGCGCCGCCTTTTACGAGCGGCTGATCGGCATCGCGCCGGCCGAGCTCACGCGCATCATCCCAGCGATCACTGGCTCACAGACCACCGAGATCGCTGTCGCACTGGCGCGCGCGGTCACCGGCCGTCGCGACGTCATCGCCTACTCCGGCGGCTACGTCGGGCGTTCGCCCGCCAGCGTCACCTACGCGGGCAAGCCGTCCTACCGCGCACCGCTGGGCGTCCCTGCCGGCGCGCAGTTTCTGCCGTACCCCGACGACTACCGCTCGCCGTGGGCGCTTGGCGCCGATGCTGGCGAAGCGGCGCTCGCGCTGCTCGATCACTTCCTGAACGACCCGGGCTCCGGCGTCGCGAAACCTGCCTGCATCCTCCTCGAGCCCGTGCAGGGCAACGGCGGCGCGGTCGTTGCGCCCGACGCGTTCTTGCGCGGCCTCCGCGAGCGGTGCGATCGGCACGGCATCGTGCTGATCTTCGACGAGATCCAGTGCGGGTTTGGCCGCACCGGCCGCATGTGGGCCTGTGACCACGCCGGCGTTGCACCCGACCTGATGACGGTCGGCAAGGGCATCGGCGGCGGTCTCGCCGTGTCGGCCGTACTCGGCCGCGAAGAGCTGATGCACTGGTGGTCGCCCGACGCGGTCTCCTCGACGTTCCTCACCAATGCGTTGGGCTTTGCGGCGGGCTGCGCGGCCATCGATGTGCTGCTCGAGGAGCGCCTCACCGAGCGCGCGGAGCGCATGGGTGCGCATGCCCTCGAGCGCCTGCGCAGCGGACTGGTGAGCGTGCCGGGCGTGGGTGACGTGCGCGGTCGCGGCCTGCTGCTGGGTGTCGAGTTGGTGGAGTCCGCGGAGACGAGGGTTCCCGACGCGGCGCGCACCAAGGCCGTCTGCGCGGCGATGCGCGAGCGCGGTGTGATCGTCGGCTACTCGGGTCGCGCGGGGAACGTCGTGAAGCTCTCGCCGCCGCTCGTCGTCGACGACGCTGATTGGGATCGAGTCATCGATGACCTCGTCGAAGTCATCGCAACTGCAACGGAAGGGAGTGCGTCGTGATCGAGTGCGCGCATCTGATCGATGGCGAGTGGATTGCCGAGGGCGAGCGGTTCGAGTCGTTCGCGAGCTATGACGGTTCGCCCGTCGGTCGGGCGCCAATCGCGGATGCCGCGATGGTCGATCGTGCGGTCACCGCCGCGCGACGCGCCTTCCGCGAGAGCGACTGGACGACGCGCCGCGCCGCCGATCGTGGCGCTGTGCTGCTCGAGCTCGCGAACCGGCTCGAAAGGATCATCCCCGAGATCTCCGAGCTCTCGACGCGGGAGATGGGCAAGCCGATCCGCCTGATGCGCGACCGCGAGATGAAGGGTGCCGTCGACAAGTTCCGCTACTTCGCCGGCGCGGGTCGCCTGCTCGACGGGACGGTCACGGGCGCTTCTCCGGCCAACGTCCTCGACATGACCGTCACGCAGCCGATCGGCGTCTGCGCGCTGATCATCCCGTGGAACGATCCGGTCGATCTCGCGGTGCGCAAGATTGGCGCCGCGATGGCCGCCGGCTGCACGATGGTCGTCAAGACCTCGGAGGAGACGCCCGCTTCGACCGAGGCGCTGTTCCGTCTGCTCGACGACCTGCCGGGTCTGCCCCACGGCGTCGTCAACATGATCCACGGCCCGGGCGATCCGACCGGCGAGGCACTGATTTCCCACCCGGGCATCGACAAGATCTCCTTCACGGGTTCGACGCCGACAGGCAAGCGCATCGCCGAGGTCGCCGCCAAGCGCCTCACGCGCGTCTCGCTCGAGTGCGGCGGCAAGGCTCCGTGCCTGGTGTTCGACGACTGCTACAAGGAGAAGTGCATGGACGCGCTCGCCTACGGCGCGTTCATCTACGGCGGCCAGTCCTGCACCGCCGCCACGCGCATCATCGTCGAGGATCGGTTCTACGACGAGTTCGTCGCGGGGCTGATCGCCCGCGCTGAGAAGATGCCTGCTGGCGATCCGCTGGACGAGGGTACGCTGCTCGCTCCGCTGGTCTCTGACCGCCAGGCCGCTCGTGTCCAGGCGTTCCTCGACACGGTCGAACGCGATGGCGGACGCTTCCTGCTCGGCGGTACGCTCGACGGGCGCTACTGCCCGCCGACCATCGTCGCCGACCTCGAGCCCGATGCCGAGGTCGCCTGCACGGAGGTCTTCGGCCCGGTCGTGACGGTGTTCCGCGCCCGTGACGAGGAGCACGCGCTCGCGATCGCCAACTCCACGCGCTACGGCCTCGGCGGCAGCGTGTGGACGTCGGATATCACCCGCGCGCTGCGCCTGACGAAGCGCCTCGAGTTCGGCGACATCTGGATCAACACGCACTACATCCGCCAGTCGGAGACGCCGTTCGGCGGCTGGAAGGAGAGCGGCATCGGCCGTGAACTCGGCCTCGCCGGCATGCGCGAGTACCTCTCGAACAAGCGCATCGCCATCGACACCGCCGACGACTTCCATCTGCGCACGTGGTTCGAGAATCCGCCCAAGGCCTAGGAGAGAGAACCCCCATGACCCGCATCTGCTTCCTCAACCCGTTCGGCACCGATCAGTTCGACGAACTCGTGCTCGAGACGTTGCGTCCGTACCTGCGCGAGGGCACCACGGTGGAGAGCGTCCACCTGGATAACTGCCCGCGCAACATCGACTACTACCTGCCGAAGCACCTCGTCGAGACCGAGGTCTTCAAGGCCGTCCTCGCGGCCGAGGAGGACGGATTCGATGCCTTCGTGATCGGCTGCTGCTACGACCCGGGACTGACCGTCGCCCGCGAGATTACGTCGATGCCGGTGATCGGCCCGTTGGAGGCGAGCATCGGCAACGTGCGGCCGTTCGGCCAGCGCTTCAGCGTCGTGACGGACCACCGCAAGGCGGTGCCCGAGCTCGAGGACCTCGTACGCAAGTACGGCGCCTGGCCGAACTGTCGGTCGGTGCGCGCGATCGACTGGTACGTCGACGACATGGTCAAGGACCCGGCTGCCGTGGCCCGCGATGCCGCTGAAAAGTGCGCGGCGGTAATGGAAGAGGATGACTCCGAGGCGATTGTCCTCGGCTGCACGATCATCGCCGCGTGCTACGAGAAGGCGCAGCTCGAGGGTCTGACCGACATCCCGCCGCTCCCGATCGTCAACCCGAATGTGATGGCGGTCAAGCAGGCGGAGCTGCTCGCAGATCTCGCCAAAGTTGGGCAGTACCGGATCAGTCGCAAGGGCTATTACCAGCAGCACGCCCAGCACGATCCCGCAGAGGCGCGCGACGTCCTCGACAACTACCTGGGCTCGCGGACGGAGGCGTAGACGATGGCGGACTCCCGCATCATTCCCGACTCCCCGTTCGCCTGGGCGGAGGGCGCGCCGTACAGTCAGGCGGTGCGCGTCGGCGACCTCGTCTTCACGTCCGGGCAGGGCGGGTTCGACGCCGAGGGCAACCTCGTTGAGGGCATCGAGGCGCAACTCCGACTGGCACTCGCGAACCTCGACGTCTCGTTGCAGGCGGCGGGCGCCTCGCTCAGGTCGCTGATCAAGATCACGCTGTACCTTGCGAACCCGGCCGACCTCGACGTCTGGCGAGCCGTGCGCGCCGAGACGCTATCGCCGCCGTTCCCGGCAACGACAGCCGTTTCCGCCGCGCTTCTGTTCGACGGAATGCTCTGCGAGATCGACGCCGTTGCTGTGGTCGGTTAGGTTGACGTTGATTGCGGCACCGCCGCTCGGCTTGGAGCTGTCGCACACTGCGGATACCGTTTCCCCATCCACCTGAGGAGGGGACGATGCGGACAGCGGTGATCACCGGCGGGGCCGGCGGAATCGGCGCGGCGACAGCGGAGCGGCTGGCCGCAAAGGGGTTTGCCGTGCTCGTTGTCGATCGCGACCTCGCGGCTGCCGAGGCCGTTGCGCAGCGGCTTGGCCGACCGTCGTCGGCCTGTGCCGCCGATGTCTCGAACGAGGACGACGTGAAGGGGTACGTCGCCGCGGCGATCGAGCGCTACGGGCGCATCGACGCGTTCTTCAATAACGCGGGCATCGAGGGTGCGATCGCAAGTGTCGAGGATTATCCGACCGACACGTTCGATCAGGTGCTTGCCGTCAACCTCCGTGGCGCGTTCCTCGGCCTCAAGCACGTCGTGCCGATCATGCGCACGCAGGGCGAGGGCGCGATCCTCAACACGGCCTCACAGGCCGGTGTGCGCGGCGTGCCCGGCCTGTCGGCCTACGTCGCGTCGAAGCACGCGGTCGTCGGACTCTCGCAGGGCATCGCCCTCGAGGTCGCGGCCGCCGGCATCCGCGTCAACTGCCTCTGCCCGGGGCCGACGAACACGCGGATGATGGACGACATCTCCGATG
>JBIIFR010000089.1:0-5983 GCA_044237215.1 Gaiellales bacterium | reverse complement strand
GGTGAGTGCGGCCAGAAGCCCCTCGAGGATCGCGACCACCCCGGCAGCACCCGCATCGACCACGCCCGCCTCATCGAGCTGCGCGAGCTGCTCCGGCGTGCGTTCGAGGGCGGCGCGCGCGCCGACCAGGGCGGAGGCCAGTGCCTCGGTAGCGGTATCCCCCGTGCTCGCGGCCGCCGCCGCCCGCGCGACGGTCAGCATCGTCCCCTCGACCGGAACGGGCACCGCCGCATACGCCGCCTCCGCTCCCGCGGCCAGCGCCGCGGAGAGCGTGGGCCCATCGAGCGGTGCGCGCAACGACAGCACGGCCGCCCGCACGAGCGCAGACAAGATGGTGCCGCTGTTACCCCGGGCACCCAGCAGCGCGGCGTCGGCGGCGGCCTGCGCCATCCCCTCCACATCGTTAGCCGGCGCCTCGATGACGCGCAGCGCGGCGACGATCGCGTCGACGGTTGCCAGCAGGTTGGAGCCCGTGTCACCGTCGGCGACGGGGTACACGTTGATCGCGTTGAGGTGCTCGCACTCTCCGGCCAGACGTGTACGCGCCCCGAGGGCGAGGACCAGCGGCGACGGGAGAGGCTGATGCGACACGGCTCGTCGACGGTTCCCGTTTGCGGGGACCGGGCGGAACCAGCATACTTCCCCCCATGTCGCGCATCTGCTCCTCCTGTGGCCGTGGTCCCTCGTTCGGCAACAACCGCAGTCACTCCATGATCGCCACGAAGCGCCGCTTCGACGCGAACCTGCAGAAGCTGCGCATCCTCAAGAACGGCGTCGCCGTTCGCGCCTACGTCTGCACTCGCTGCCTCAAGGCCGGCAAGGTGCAGCGCGCCCTCTAAGCGAGGGCGTTGCGCGCATCGGTACGGCCGCCCGGTTGCGGCGTGGCGTCACCCGCGCGCACCGGACGATTTGAGCTAGCCCCGGCCCCGGCTTGAGCGCCACAGTCGCGCGCAGGAGGGTCGGTCTGCGGTGCGGTGTCAGATCGCGCGCAGGGTGGCCAGCAGGCCGAGAGCGGCGCCGGCGGCCTCACGGCCCTTATGGCCCTCGCTGCCGCCGATGCGGTCGACCGCCTGCTGGTGCGTCTCGACGGTGAGGACGCCGAAGGCAACCGGTACGCCGGTCTTGAGCGCCGCGTCGGTGACGCCGCGGGCGGCCTCGCCGCAGACGTACTCGAAGTGCGGCGTGTCACCACGGATCACGCAGGCCAAGGCAATCACGGCGTCGTAGCCGTTCTGAGCGCAATGCTGGGCGGCGAGGCCGACCTCGAAGGCGCCGGGAATCGGGATGATCGAGATGCAGTCCGGCGCCACGCCGCGTTCAAGGCACTCGGCGACCGCGCCATCCACGAGCGGCTGGACGATATCGGTGTGGTACTCCGCCGCGACGATCGCGACGCGCGTCGACGCCACGAGGCCCTGAGGCTCGATGCGCTGGGATCCGGCCGGCGCGGAGATGAGCCCCGCGGCGTCGGATGCGGTCACTGCTGCGCGCCCGCCGGCTCCCCGGCGGCCGGGTCGACCATGCGGGGAGGCTCGCCCGGCAGGATATCCGCCGGCTTGATGTGCTGGTGGTGCAGCGAGTGGCCGAGCTTCTCGCTCTTGGCGGCGAGGTAGTCGGCGTTGTGCTCGCCCGGGGCGACCACGATCGGCACCTGCTCCGTCACCTTCAGGCCATAGCCCTCGAGGCCGATGATCTTGCGCGGATTGTTGGTCAGGATCTTGATCGTCGAGAGACCGAGGTCGGCGAGGATCTGCGCGCCGATGCCGTACTCGCGCTGGTCATCCATGAAGCCCAGCTCGAGATTGGCCTCGACGGTGTCGCGACCCTGCTCCTGCAACTCGTAGGCGCGAAGCTTGTTGAGGAGCCCAATACCGCGCCCCTCCTGTGCCATGTAGAGCACGACGCCGCTTCCGGCCTGGACGACCTGATGCATCGCCAAGTCCAGCTGATCGCCGCAGTCGCAGCGCAGCGAATGGAAGACGTCACCCGTCAGGCACTCGGAGTGGACGCGCACCAGCACGTCGGTCTTGCCACTGACCTCACCGTAAACCAGCGCGAGGTGCTGCTTGTCGTGCAGCGTCTCCTGATAGCCGATGGCCGTGAAGTCGCCATAGACCGTGGGGAGTTGCACCTCGGCCACGCGCTCGACGAGCTGCTCGGTGCGCCGGCGGTACTCGATCAGATCCGCAACGGTGATGATCTTGATGTCGTGCTCGGCACTGAAGATCGCAAGATCGTCGATGCGGGCCATCGTGCCGTCCGGATTCATGACCTCGCAGATCACGCCGGCAGGCGTGCAGCCGGCGAGCCGCGCCATGTCGACCGAGGCCTCGGTCTGGCCGGTGCGCTCGAGGACGCCACCGGGGCGGGCGCGCAGCGGGAAGATGTGACCCGGCGCCTGGATGTCGTCAGCAGTGGTCTTCGGATCGACGGCGACGCGGCAGGTCGTGGCACGATCGGCGGCGGAGATGCCGGTCGTGATGCCCTCCTTGGCCTCGATCGTGACCGTGAAGGCGGTCTCGTACGTCGTCACGTTGTGCGCGACCATCGGGCGCAGCCCCAACTCGTCGCAGCGGTCCGGCGTGAGCGTCAGGCAGACGAGGCCACGGGCGTAGGTCGCCATGAAGTTGATGTCATCCGCCGAGACGAACTCGGCGGCCATGCACAGATCTCCCTCGTTCTCGCGGTCCGGGGCGTCGACGATGATGATCATCTTGCCATTGCGGATGTCCTCGATTGCTGCTTCGATCGAGCTGAACGGGGGATCGGGCTGATGCATGGGGTTCCCTGTTGACGGGGGCTGGATGATCGTAGCGGAGGGCGGGTTTCCGTCCGCCGCGTCCTAACGCTCGGCGGCGAACTTCTCCACGTATTTCGCATAGATGTCCACCTCGAGATTGACGGTATCGCCAACTTCCGTCCTCCCGAATGTGGTGACTTCACACGTATGCGGGATCAGCCAGATCTCGAAAGCGCGATCGTCGACGGCCGAGACCGTCAGCGACACGCCATTGACGGCGATCGACCCCTTCTCCACGACGTAGCGAAGCACCTCCGGCGGTGCAGCGATCTCGATGACGCGGGCGATGCCGTCGGCGCGAATGCCAGTGACCTCGCCAACCGCGTCGACGTGGCCCTGGACGACGTGGCCGCCCATGCGATCCGTCGGACGGAGCGCCGGCTCGAGGTTGACGGGATGGCCGGGCACGAGGCCGCCGGTGGTGGTGCGCGCCATCGTCTCCCCCATCGCCTCGAAGGCGATGCGCTCGCTGCCGAGCTCGACGGCGGTCAGGCACGTGCCGTTGATCGCGACGGAATCGCCCATCCCCACCTCCGGCGCGAGCACGGGCATGCGGACGATGATGCGCGCGCCGTTGTCCACGGGCACGACCTCCTCGACCTCGCCGACCTCCTGCACGATTCCGGTGAACATGGCGCCTCCCTCAGCGCGGCTCTCGCAGCCACGCGTCGATCCAAAGATCGTCACCGATCCTTTCGCACGACCACGCCGCCAGGTCGATCGCGTCGCGCATTTGCTCCGACGCCACGCCGGTGTCGCCGAGGATGCCCGGCGCCGCCGGGTCACCCAGCAGCTTGGGAGCGGTGACGACGATCATGCGGTCGAGCAGCCCGGCGCCGTGCAGCGCTCCCGCGAGGCCGGCCCCACCCTCGCACAGCACGCTCTGGATGCCGCGCTCGTGCAGCAGGGCGAGGCCCGCCGGCAGATCAACCACCTCGGCAACCTCGATGCCCGTCTCGGTGACGGCGGCACGGCGCCCCGCCTCGGCCCCCGGGGCGCACAGCAGCAGCACCGGCCCCTGGTCGACGGTCTGGCCCAGGCGAGAGGCCGCACCCAGACGGACGGAGCGATCCCAGATCACGCGGAGTGGCTGGCGCTCGGCCGGCGGATCGCAGTCGCGCGCGGTCAGCTCGGGATCGTCGGCGAGCGCCGTGCCCGAGCCGACGAGCACCGCCCCAGCCTGCGCGCGTAGCTCGTGGACACGGGCGCGGGCCCCCGGACCGGAGATCCAGCGGCTGTCGCCCGTGCGCGTGGCGGTGCGCCCGTCGAGCGTCTGCGCGGCCTTGTAGGTGACGTGCGGTCGCCCGAGCGTCAACGCCGAGCGGAAGCCGGCGTTCTGGCGCCGCGCCGCGATCGCCAGCGGATCATCATCGTCGACGAGATCCACGGGGATGCCGGCGTCGGCCAGCTGCAGCAGCCCCTTGCCGGAGGCGTGCGGTGCCGGATCATTCGCGAGCACCACCACCCGCCCCACGCCCGCTGCGATCAGCGCGTCGGAGCACGGCGGCGTCCGCCCGTGGTGCGCGCACGGCTCGAGCGTGACGTAGACCGTCGCGTCGCGCGCGCCTTCCTGCGCGACCTCCAGCGCCATCGCCTCGGCGTGCGGCCGGCCGGGCGCCACGTGCCAGCCTTCGGCGACGACCGTGCCGTTGCGCGCGATCACGCAGCCGACGAGCGGATTGGGCGCGGCGGTGCGCGCCCCACGCTCGGCAAGCTCGAGCGCGCGCTGGAGCAGAAGCCGGTCGGCGTCGTCGATCACCCGGGAAGCGTACGCGAGCCGCGCTACGCGATGGTGGCGCCCGCGGCGCGGACCTGCTCGACGAGTGCCTGATAGGCCTCGCCGGGGTTCTTCTGCTTGTAGATCGCCGAGCCGGCGGTGAAGCGATTGGCACCGGCCTCGTAGCAGCCGACGATGGTGTCGGCGGCCACGCCGCCATCGATCTCAACGCCAGCGTCGGGGCGGGCGAGCGCACGCAGCTGCGGCAGGCGGTCGGCCGTCGCGGTGATGAACTTCTGACCACCCCACCCCGGACTCACGCTCATGCAGAGCAGATTTCGTGCGTAACGGGCGGCCTCGGTGAGCGCCGCGACCGGCGTGGCGGGATTGAGCGTGACACCGGGGATCATCCCGGCCTCCTCCACGATCTGCATGGCGCGGTAGATGTCGCGCGTCGCCTCGACGTGGATCGTGAACGAGTCGGCGCCGGCCTTCGCATAGTCGCTCGCGAAGCGCTCAGGCTCCTGCACCATCATGTGCACGGCGAGCGCGCCGCCACGGGCGTGGACCTCGCCGGCGATCGCCTCGACGACCTCGTGGCCGAACGTGATGACCGGAACGAACTGCCCGTCCATGACGTCGACGTGGAAGGTGCGGGCGCCCGCGTCGAGCAGCTCGATGACCTGCTCACGGAACGCGCCGAAGTCGGCCGCCAGAATCGAGGGGCAGACCTGAAAGTCGGTAATCCACGCGTCATTCGCCATACGGCGGATCATGCCACCCCGGGTCCTACCGCGCAGCGGCCAGGCGCACGGCGACGAAGCCCTCGCCACTGCCCTGATCGGGGCGCAGCTCGAGGCGCGCGTCGATCGCGTGCTCGTCGGCGGCCTGCGCCTCGGCCGTGCCCAGCGTGCAGAGACTGAGGACGAGTACGCCCCCGGGCGCGAGCCGGGGCACGAGGAAGTCGACCATGCCGCGCTGGAGCGCAGCGAGGCGCTCGACCTCGGCCGGCTCGCGGCGCCAGCGCACGTCCGGTCGCGAACCGAGCGTGCCGAGGCCCGTGCACGGCGCGTCGATCAGGATGCGGTCGTAGCCCGTGCGGTCCGCCGGCAGCTCAAAGAGGTCGATCGGCAGGAGGTCGCAGTCCACGACGCCCTGCCGGGCCAGCGTCTCGGCGAGCGCGCGGGCTCGGCCCGGATCGCGCTCCACGCAGGTCAGGCCGCGGCCGCCACCGAGCAGGTCGGCAATGTGGCCGGACTTGCCGCCCGGCGCCGCGCAGGCGTCGAGCACGCGCATGCCGGGCTCCGGGCCGAGGAACGGCGCGATGCGCTGGGCGCTGCGGCTCATCGGGATCAGGTCGCCGTTGCGGAACGCGGTGGTCGCCGCGATGTCCACCGAGCCCTCCACGACACAGGCGCTCGGCACCTCGTCGTCGGGGCGCAGCGCGCAGTCGAGGCGGGCGAACT
>JBIIFR010000088.1:0-5993 GCA_044237215.1 Gaiellales bacterium | reverse complement strand
CGGCCAGCACGACAAGCGTGGGGTCAGTCACTCGATACCTCCGGCGGCGATGCGCTGACGCCGCTTGCGGGCCATGCGCAGCAGGATCGAGATCATCAGCGCGGTGATGACGAGGTAGACGACGCTGAAGAGGATGAACCAGCCGAGGATGCCCGTGGCGGTCGTGACGCTGTCCTCGACCTTCAGCACGTTGTAGATCACCCACGGCTGGCGCCCGGATTCGGTGGTGATCCAGCCCGCCTCCATGCAGATGTACGCGGCCGGCCCTGTCGCGACGATCATCCAGAGGAACGCCTTTTTCTCGAACCAGTGCGGGCGCCGTCGCCAGGCGTAGAGCGCGATCAGGCCCGGCAGCATCAGCGCTGAGCCGATCGTGATCATCAGGTCGTAGGCCGTGTGCACGAGCAGCGTATTCGGCCAGTTCTCCTCCGGGAACTCCTCCATGCCCTGCACGGTCGCGTTCGGATTGTTGTAGGCGAGGATCGAGAGCAGGTACGGGATTTCGATGCCCCCGACGACCTCCTGCTTCTCGTCGTCAGGGATGCCGAAGAGGGTCAGCGGCGCGCCCTTCGTCGTCTTGTACAGGCCCTCCATCGTGGCGAGCTTCAGCGGCTGTTCCTTCGTCACCATGACGGCGATGAGATCGCCCGTGACGAGCTGGATCGGCATCACGATCGCGGCGAAGGCGAGGCCGATCGCGAGGCCCTTGCGGTGATACTCGTCACGGCGCCCCTTGAGCATGCCGACGGCATAGACGGATGCGACGGCGAAGCCCGAGCAGACGAGGGCGGCGAACAGCATGTGGAGGTACTGCGTCGGGAACGCCGGGTTGAACATCGCGGCGATCGGGTCGATGTCCGTGATCACGCCGTTCGCATCGAGCTTGAAGCCCGCGGGCGTGTTCATCCACGCGTTGGCGGAGATGATGAAGAACGTCGACAGAAAGCCGCCGAGCACCAGTGGGATGCCGCAGAGGAAGTGCGCGCGCGGCGTCAGGCGGTTCCAGCCGTACAGGTAGATCGCGAGGAAGATCGCCTCGATGAAGAAGGCGAACCCCTCGAGGCTGAAGGGCATGCCGATGATGCCGCCGGCGAACTCCATGAAGCGCGGCCAGAGCAGACCGAGCTCGAACGACAGCATCGTGCCGGAGATGGCGCCGATACCGAACGTCACGGCGAAGGCCTTCGACCAGGTGCGTGCGAGCTGGCGGTAGACGTCGTTGCCGGTGCGCAACCAGAGGCCCTCGGAGATCATCAGCAGCGCGGGCATGCCGATACCGAGCACGGCGAAGCAGATGTGGAACGCAAGCGAGGAGCCCATCTGGATCCGTGCCGCCATCAGTTCGGTCATGCGTCCCTCCTCTCTTCGTCAGTCGTGACGATAGCGGCTGCCGGCCGCCGGGCGGAATCAGATGTCTTGGACGCGCGCCATCATGCGGGTGATCAGCCCGCGCGGCACGATGCGAGGCAGCTGCGTCAGGGCCTTGTTCCCGAAACCGGGGACGATCACCCGGCGGCCGCCACGGAAGAGCTTCCAGCCGATGCGCGCGACCTCGTCGGCCTGCATGACGAGCGGTCCCTTGACGAGGCTCTCGCCTTGGCCGGAGCGGTCTTGGAAGCCCGTTGCGACCGGCCCGGGACAGAGCGCGCTGACGGTGACGCCGAACTGGTCGACCTCCTGCGCGATGCCCTCGGACAGCGCGAGCACGTAGTTCTTCGTGGCGTAATAGGTGGCGGCGTGCGGGCCGGGCATGAAACCGGCGACGGAGGCGACGTTGAGAATGCCGCCGCTCCGACGTTCGATCATTGCGGGCAGCACGGCGCGCGTCAGCGTGGTCAGGGCCGCGACGTTGAGCGCCACCATCGCATCGATCTCCGCGGCGTCGGATTCCGCGAACGACTCCCAGATGCCGAAGCCGGCGTTGTTGACGAGCACCTCGATCGGGCGTTCGATCTGCGCCAGCAGGCGCGCTGCGGCGCCGGGCTCGCCGAGGTCCTCGTCGATGACCGCGGCGGAGACGCGATAGCGCGACTGGATCTCTCCTGCCACGGCATCCAGGACGTCGCGGCGGCGGGCGACGAGCACGAGGTCGAAGCCGTCGGCGGCCGCGCAGCGCGCGAGCTCGAGGCCGATGCCACCGGACGCGCCGGTGATGACTGCTAGTGGTCGCTCGCTCATGGGCTGTCCTGAAGCATATGGGGATCGAACCCGCGATGGCCAGCGAGCCGGTGCACGGCGCGCATGAACCCTGTCCATTCCGGGCCCGGCGCCACCGTGTGGTGCGGTGGCCACGCACCGATTCCCTGGATGTCGATCGTGCGGCGCTGCCACATCAGCCCGACCGCCCAGGCACCACCGTCGAACGCACCCGCTGTGGGCGGCGCCGTCCACTCCCAGACGCGCAACCGGCGTAGCGCCTCGTCAAAGCGCCGCCACACATCCGGATCCGGCTGATAGATCGCCACATCAATGAGTCCGCCCTCGTCCCACTCGCGGTACCGCAGCACCGGCCCAATCAGCGAGCCGATCGCCAGCATCGGTCCGATCACGGGCTCGGGATCGTCCACCGGGTTGTCGGTCCACGCATCCGGATCTGCCGCGATCGCCGCGCTCGTCAGGTCGAGCTGCCAGCTCGCGCCGACGATGTTCGACACCGCGATCCTGAGTGCATCGGGAAGCTCCACAGAAGAACGTTCGCAGGCAATCTGCTCGCAGGCTTGCAGTCCCACCTCGGCTACCCTCACCGGCGGGGCGGCAACCGTCTGGTGGCGGATCGCGTCTTCAAAACGCGCAGGCCGGCGTAACCCGTCGGTCGGTAGGTTCGATTCCTGCGCTGCCTCGTCCCCGGGTGTTCAGTACCGTGTGCAGCAACAGTCAGAAATCGACCCTTCGGAGATCATGAGCGCCACTGCCATCCCCACTGCCTCGTCCGTCGCCGACGCCGCCGAGCGCCTGCAGCCTGAGGGCCGCGCATTCATCGACGGCCAGTACGTCAACGCTATCAGCGGCGACACCTTCGACTGCGTCTCGCCGATCGACGGCAGCGTCATCACGCAGATTGCCGCGTGCGACACCGCCGACGTGGATCGCGCCGTCGCCGGTGCGCGCGCCGTGTTCAACAGCGGCGTCTGGTCGAATGCGGCACCGGCCCGCCGGAAGTCCGTGCTGAAGAAGTTCGCCGAGCTGATGCTTGAGAACGCCGACGAGCTCGCGCTGCTCGAGACGATCGACATGGGCAAGCCGATCTCCGACAGCCGCAAGATCGACGTGCCCGGTGCAGCAAAATGCATCAACTTCTACGCCGAGGCGATCGACAAGGTCTCCGATGAGATCGCCCCGACCGACCCCTCCGCCGTCGCCATGGTGGTCCGCGAGCCGCTCGGCGTCATCGGCGCGGTCGTACCGTGGAACTTCCCGCTGATGATGGCCTCGTGGAAGCTTGGCCCCGCACTCGCGACCGGCAACTCGGTCGTCCTGAAGCCGGCTGAGCAGTCGTCGCTGACCGCGATCCGGATCGCGCAGCTCGCCGTCGATGCGGGGCTGCCCGCCGGCGTCCTGCAGGTCGTGCCCGGCATGGGCGAGACCGCCGGCCAGGCGATTGGTCTGCACATGGACGTCGACATGGTCGCGTTCACCGGCTCGACCGAGGTCGGCAAGTACTTCATGAAGTACTCCGGCGAGTCGAACCTCAAGCGCGTCTCGCTCGAGTGCGGAGGCAAGACGCCGCACATCATCCTGCCGGATTACCCCGACCTCGATAAGGCCGCCGAGGCCGTCGCCTGGGGCATCTTCTTCAACCAGGGCGAGGTCTGCAACGCCGGCTCGCGCCTGCTCGTCCACGAGGACATCCGCGATGACTTCATCGGTCGCGTCGCCAAGGTCGCAGCGGGCATCCAGCCGGGCAACCCGTTCGACGCCAAGACGAAGATGGGCGCGATGGTTGACACCACGCAGATGGAGCGCGTGCTCGGCTACATCGAAGCCGGCAAGAGCGAGGGCGCCTCGGTTGCGTTCGGCGGCAATCGCGTCATGGCAGAGACCGGCGGCTGCTTCATCGAGCCGACGATCTTCTCCGACGTGAAGAACGACATGAAGATTGCCCAGGAGGAGATCTTCGGCCCCGTTCTCTCCGCGATCTCCTTCAGCGACGTTGAGGAGGCCGTCGAGATCGCAAACGACACGATCTACGGCCTCGCCGGTGCGCTCTGGACGCGCGACGTTTCGACGGCGCACAAGGTGGCCCGCCAGATCAAGGCCGGCGTCGTGTGGGTCAACTGCTTCGACGCGGGTGACATCACCACGCCGTTCGGTGGCTTCAAGCAGTCCGGCTTCGGCCGCGACAAGTCGCTGCACGCGATGGAGAAGTACACCGATCTGAAGCTGATCTGGCTGCAGCTGGACTGAGCGCGTGGTGCGGGCCTGCAACGTTGCTGGCCCGCAGTACGCCCGGTGGTCCCGCTCACACGCGGTTGCCGGCGAACGAAAATTCGTTTATCTTGCACGCATGGTCAAACGTCTGACGTGCATCATCACTGCAATCACCGTCGTGGCGCTGCTCGCGCCGTTCAGCGCCATGGCGGCAAAGGCGACGCCCGGCGTGACGAGCGTGAAGATCCACCGCACACCGAGCGGCCCGTCAAAGGGTGCGCTGACCATCCTCGCCACGGCGAACTTCAGCGGTAAGGCCGGAGCCGTTGGCGGCCGCCACGATGCGCGGTCGCTCGCGATGATCGTCGTCACCGTACGTGGCGCCAATCGCACGATCACCGCGCACGACACCGTGCGTCTGACGCCACGCCACACCAGCGGGCGACCTGTGCCGTTCGACATCAGAATTCCGCGATCCGCCGCGCGCCTCATTGCCAGCGACCGTGCAGTCACGGTGACCGCGACGGTAACGCGCCAGCTGCCGACAATGCGCGTCGCTCCCGTGCGCATCAGCAAGGCCGAGCCGTCGGCGCGCGGCTGGCGGTGTGCTGAAGCTCAGGCTAGTGGCTTCACCGGAACGTGCAGCCAGTTCCTCCAGATCCTCGACACGCCGCCGCCGGCACCGCCAGTCGGTTTCCAACAGTGGCAGAATGGCACCGGCCCCGGGTACGTGAACACCGCCGGTGTCTGGGTGCCCGGCGGCGACGAGGCGCTCATGTGCGTCGTCTTCGGGGGCAACGGTTACTCACTCCCCGAATGGCAGTCGATCACGTTGACTGGCTCGGATAACACCACCACGGTCAACCTCAACGGCTCGCCGAACGTGCCCGCCTCCGGTGTGCTGGGACAATCGTCCTATCTCTCCGTCTGGACGTTCACCATCACGAACAACGTGGCGACGGGCGAAAACAACGCGATCTCGCAGGGTCCGTGGCTTGCGGGCCAGATCCCGACCTCGGTGCTCTCCCATCCGGTCGGCCCTGCGACGGGCAATGCCACACTGACTGCCCTGCCCCAGACTGCCGGCCTCCCGACAACGTGGTCGCTCAGTCCGCTCACGCAGTCGGAGGCCGCTGGCGTTTGCTGACCCTGCGGTCGCCGGCTGCGACCCGTGCTATCACCCAGCTCGCATGGAGATCGCAGACGGCTGGCACGAGGAGGAGATCGGGCGCTCGCGCGGCGGGCTGCCGCTGAAGCTCTACCGCCCCGCGGCCGGAGGACAGATCGACGGCCTGCTGATCGCGGGCATCCACGGCGAGGAGCCGGAGACGCTGCTGCTGGCGCGTCGTCTGCTTGAGCGTATCGACGGCACTGACACAAACTGGGCGATCCTGCCGTGCGCGAACCCCGATGGCGTCCTGCACGGCGTGCGCCAGAACGCGGCCGGCGTGGACCTCAACCGCAACTTCCCGTCGGCCTCCTGGCAAGCCAGCCACTCCTTCACGTACCCGCCAGGCACGCAGGTGCGTCGGCGCCAGCACCGCACGAACCGCTCATCGCCGGGTGACGCACCGGGCTCGGAACCGGAGACACAGGCGCTGGTCGCCCTGATCGAGCTACTCCAA
>JBIIFR010000087.1:0-6024 GCA_044237215.1 Gaiellales bacterium | reverse complement strand
CCGACATCGCCGACGTGCTCGAGCTCGGCGTCTCCGCCGCCCTGGCTGCGAGCATCTTCCACGATGGCATCCACACGGTCGAGGAGGTGAAACGCGCATGTCGGGAACGGAACCTACCGATCCGCTGATGCTCAACGGTGCGCCGCGCTTCGATGACGCCGGTCTGATCCCCGCGATCTGCCAAGACGCGATCGACGGCTCGGTGCTGATGCTGGCGTGGATGAACGCGGACGCGCTCGAGCGCACGCGCACCACACGACACGCGTGGTTCTGGTCTCGCTCGCGGCAGGAGCTGTGGGAGAAGGGCGCCACGAGCGGCAACATCCTGCAGGTCCAGGAGCTGCGCCTCGACTGCGATCAGGACACCCTGCTCGTTCTGGTCTCCCCCGCCGGCCCTGCGTGCCACACGGGCACGCGCACCTGCTGGGGTGATGACGCCGGCCCGCTGCTGACGCGCCTCGCAGGCACCATCGAGGCGCGCCGCGGGACCGACCCCGCCACGTCGTACGTGGCACGTCTCCTCGGCTCCGATCGCTCGCTCGCCGCCGGCAAGGTGGCGGAGGAGGCGGCCGAGGTGCTCGACGCCGAGCCCGGCTCGGACCATCAGGTCGAAGAGGCCGCCGACGTGCTCTTCCACCTGCTCGCGCTGCTGGCGCGTGACGGCGTCGATCCACTGCGCGTGCTCGATGTCCTCGCCGAGCGCGAGGGGCTGCCGCCGCGTTGGCTGCGAGACGCGACGTGAGCGACGCGCCCGACCAGTACGCGGGCATCAGCGAGATCTACGACGCGTGGTGCCTCGAGGTCCAGGAGGACATCGGCTTCTACGTGGGCATGGCGCGCGGGACCGAGACCCCGGTCGTCGAACTGGCGGCCGGCACCGGCCGGATCGCCATCCCGCTGGCCCTGTCCGGCTACGACGTGATCGCCGTTGACCGCTCCGCGGCGATGCTCGACCTGCTGCGGAGCAAAGCAACCGCGGCCGGCGCAGCCGAGCGCATCGATGTCCGTTTCGGTGAGCTCACCGCGCCCGGGCTCGACGACACCTACGACCGCGTGCTGATTCCCTTCCGCAGCCTGCTGCACCTGCGCGACGACGCCGAACGGCTCGCTGCCCTGCGGGCCGCGCACGCACTGCTGACGCCAGAGGGCTACCTGGCCTTCGACGTCTTTTCGCCCACGCCCGCCGATATCGCAGCGACCCAGGGCGTTTGGCACCACCGAGACTCAGGGGCCAAGGAGCGTGCCGACTGGCTGCGCCCCGACGGGATCACGCACGTCGAGGTCGAGATGCGGGGCCGCACCACCACCCTGCTACTCCATCCGCTCCCGGCCAAGCGCTGGCTCGAACTTGTCGAAGAGGCGGGCTTCGAGGTGATCACCACGTGGGGTGGCTTCGATGGCGAGCCGGTACGGCGCGACGGCAGCGGCGACCTCGTCGTCGTGGCGCAGCCGGCTTAGCCGGTGGTGATGTCGTCGATGAGGAGATCGACGTCGGCCGTCGTCGTATCCCACGCCGTCATCAGGCGCCCCACGTTGCGCGGCGCATCCCAGATGTAGAACTGATGCTTGGCCGCCAATGCGTGAATGCGGTCGGCGGGCAGCACGACGAAGACCGCGTTGGCCTCGACCGGGTGGATGATCTCGACGCCGGGGGTGTCGCGGATCCCGTCGGCCAGCCGCGACGCCATCGCGTTGGCGTGGGCGGCATGGATGCGCCAGCGGTCGTCCGTCAGCAGCGCGTCGACCTGCGCGGCGACGAAGCGCAGCTTCGACTGCAGCTGCGTGGCCTGCTTGCGGGCGTGCTGAATCGGCCCACGCAGCGCCGGGTGGCAAGCCACGACGACCTCGGCACCCATCGCGCCGTTTTTCGTCAGCCCGAACGAGATGACGTCCGCACCCGGCGCGACCTCCCCCAGCCCGCAGTCGTTGAACACAGCCGCGTTGCAGAGACGCGCTCCGTCGACGTGCAGGAGCATGTCATGAGCGTGTGCCCAGTCGGCGATCGCCTGCACCGCGGCCGGCGTGTACGCGGTGCCGCACTCGGTCGACTGCGTGATGCTGACCACGCGCTGGACCACGTGGTGCTGCTCGCGCGAGCGCAGGGCGCCCTCGAGCAGCTCGGGCGTGAGGCGACCGTCGGGCGTCGCAATGGTCTCGATCTTCGAGCCGGTGATGTGCTCGGGTGCACCGGCCTCATCGAGGTCAATGTGCGCGCCCTTGGCGGCCAGCACGCTCTCCCAGCCGCGCAGGGCCAGCGACAGGGCGACCACGTTGGTACCCGTGCCGGTCAGGCACAGTGCGAAGGCGGCGTCGCCGAAAGCGTCGCGCAACCGGGCCTCGGCACGTTCGGTCCACGCGTCGGCACCGTAGCCCGACGCATGGCCGACGTTGGCCTCGCCGAGCGCCTCGAGCACCTCGGGCACCATCCCGGCGTGATTATCGCTGCCGAACGTCGTCTCAGCCATGACTGCGACTCCGGAAGGCCATGGCCAGGGCGATTGCGCCGGCGGCGGCGACGTTGAGGGACTCGGCGCGCTCCGACTGTGGGATGCGGCAGATCACGTCGGCACGTCGACGCACGGACTTCGGCAGTCCGTCGCGCTCAGCGCCGAGCGCGAGCAGGATCGGTCCCGAGAAGTCCACGTCCGCGATATCGACGTCGCCGTGACCATCGAGGGCGATCAGGCGCGCCGCAGGATACGCGTCGGCCACGTCCTCCACCGGGAGGGTCGGTACGACAAAGGTGGCGCCCATCGCAGCGCGCACGGCCTTGGGGCCCAGCGGATCGGCGGAGGGTGCACCCAGGACAATCGCCTCGGCAGCGAACGCCGCCGCGGAGCGCATCAGCGTCCCCACGTTGCCGGGGTCACCCACACCGCAGAGGGCCACCGCGAGGCCGGACAGCGTGGCGGGCGCCTGCGGCAGCGAGTCGGTCCGCACCACGCCGATCTGACGGGTGCCCGAGCCGAGCGCCGAGATGCCATCGAGGACATCGCCCTGGACGACGAGCGGCGTGAGGCCGGCGCCCTGCGGCCACGGCGTCTCGTCGCGCACGAGCAGGTCCACGAAGACGCAGCCAGCCGCGATCGCAGCCGCAACGAGATCCTCACCCTCGATCACGAACAGGGCAGAGTCACGCCGGGCGGACGTGCGCACGAGCGAGCGCACGCGCTGCAGCCGCGGATTCCGCGCGCTGCGGATGGTGTCCATCAGGGGCGCTGCCTACGCGGCGAGCGCGGACTTCGCCTGCTCGGCGAGCACGCCGAACGTGGCGGGCTCGTTGAGCGCGAGATCCGCGAGGATCTTACGATCCGCCGTCACGCCGGCCAGCTTGAGGCCGTGCATGAACTGCGAGTACGAGAGCTCGTGCTGGCGGGCGCCCGCGTTGATGCGGACGATCCAGAGGGAGCGGAAGTCGCGCTTGCGGACGCGGCGGTCACGGTAGGCGTAGTTGCCGGAACGGGCAACCTGCATCTTCGCCTGGCGGTAGAGCTTGGACTTCAAGCCCCAATAGCCGGACGCCTCTTCGAGGACCTTGCGGCGCTTCTTCTGCGCATGGATGGAACGCTTGACGCGAGTCATGCCGGAACCCTAGCGCTTTCCGAGGAGGCGCAGCGCCTCCGGGTAGTCGGCCTTGGCCATCGGCTGGTCCTGGCTGAGCTGGCGGCGGCGCTTGGCCGACATCTTGCCCCGCAGGTGGGCCTCATTCGCCTTGCGACGCGTGATGGTGCCATTGCTGGACACCTTCATGCGCTTCTTGGCACTGGAGTTGGTTTTGACCTTCGGCATGACGGTTCCTTTGTCCCTACGAGGTGGTCGCAGGTTCTTCAGCCTCCGCGGTGGGCGCTTCGGCCTCCGCGGTGGGCACTTCTACTTCCGCGGCCGGCGCGTCGCCGTCCGCGGTACTTGCTTCATCTGCTGCCGCGGCAGGCGTTGCGCCATCCGCAGGACTCGCTTCCCCACCCGCTTCCGGCGCCCCATCGGCGTCCTTGGCGGCCGCCTCGGCAGCATCCTCCTTGAGGAGTTGCTTCGACGGTGCGAGCATCATGACCATATTTCGTCCATCTTGTAGCGGTTCCGACTCGATGACCGCGATTTCCTTGAGATCGGCGGCCAGGCGGAGCAGCAATTCGCGTCCCTTTTCGGGGTGCGTCATCTCGCGTCCGCGGAACATGATGGTGACCTTGACCTTGTCGTGGTTCTTCAGAAACCGAACGACGTGGCCCTTTTTGGTCTCGTAATCGTGGACGCCCACCTTCGGGCGGAGCTTGATCTCCTTGATCACGATGACGTTCTGGTGCTTGCGCGCCAGCTTCGCCTTCTGCTCCTGCTCGTACTTGTACTTCGAGTAGTCCATCACGCGGCAGACGGGCGGGCGCGCGTCGGCGGCGACCTCGACGAGATCGAGGTTCTGGTTCCAGGCGAACTCGAGTGCGTCGTCGCGGTCCTTGACCCCGATCTGCTCACCATCTGCGCCGATCAGGCGCACCTGCGGTACACGAATGGCCTCGTTGATGCGGGTACGCGGCTCCTCAGGGGGACGGTCGTATCCGCGGCGTGGCCTCAAGACTGATGCTCCGTGCGCAAGGGTGATGTGCTCCGTTCGGTGAATTGGTGGCCGTTTGGCCGACGCGGGCGATGGTAGCACGCTCGTGGCGCACGACCGTCCCGCGGAACCCATTGTGGCACAGGCGTTTGCCGCGCCGTGGGGTCAGCCGTGCCGATTGGACTCACGGAGCGCTGTAGACCGTGCGGGCGTCGCGCTCCGTCACCAGCGTGTCGATCACGGCGTCGAGCGGCAGCGTGCCGAGGTCGACGCGGCCGTGGCGGCGCAGCGCCACCGCCCCCGCCTCGGCCTCACGGTCGCCGATCACCAGCATCGCGGGCACCTTCTGCGTCTCCGCCTCGGCAATGCGCTTGCCGACCGACTCGCCGCGCGCGTCGATCTGGACCCGGAGGCCGGCGCTGTGCAGCGCGTCGCGCGCCAGCTCGGCCGCCAGCACGTGGCGATCGGAGATCGGCAGGATCACGGCCTGCACCGGGGCCAGCCAGAGCGGGAAGGCGCCGCCGTAGTGCTCGATCAGGATGCCGATGAAGCGCTCGAAGCTGCCGAGCAGCGCGCGGTGGATCATCACGGGGCGATGGTCGTGGTCGTCCGCGCCCGTATACGACAGCTCGAAGCGCTCCGGCAGGTTGAAGTCGAGCTGCACCGTGCCGCACTGCCACGAGCGGCCGAGCGAGTCGGTCAGGTGGATGTCGATCTTGGGGCCGTAGAACGCGCCGTCGCCCTCGTTGACGCGGTAGTCGATGCCGCGCGCCTGCAGCACGCGATGCAGCGCCTCCTCAGCCTTGTCCCAGATCGCGTCGTCCCCCACCCGCACCTCGGGGCGCGTCGACAGCTCGATCTTGAAGTGCATCGCGAACAGTTCGTAGAGGTCGAGGGCGAAGCCGAGGACGTTCTGCACCTCCTCCTCGATCTGGTCGGTCGTGACGAACAGGTGCGCATCGTCCTGCGTGATGTGCCGGACACGCATGAGTCCGTGCAGCGTGCCGGACGGCTCGTGGCGATGGACGAGGCCAACCTCGTTCATTCGCAGCGGCAGCTCGCGGTAGGAGCGGCGATCGCTCTTGAAGATCAGGCAGTGCGCGGGGCAGTTCATCGGCTTCATGCCGAAGGCGCGCTCCTCGATCTCAAGCAGGTACATGTTCTCGCGGAACTTGTCCCAGTGCCCCGAGGTCTTCCACAGCTCCGAGGCGTAGAGGATCGGGGTCTTGACCTCCTGATAGCCGCGGTCCGTGTTCTCTTTGCGCCACATGTCGACGAGGGTGTTCCAGACGATCATGCCCTTGGGGTGCCAGAACGGCGCGCCCGGCGAGACGTCGTTGAACGAGAAGAGATCGAGCTCACGGCCGAGGCGGCGGTGATCGCGCTTCTGGGCCTCCTCGATGTTGTGCAGGTGCTGGTCGAGATCCTCCTGCGTGAAGAAGGCCGTCCCGTAGACGCGCGTCAGCATCGTGCGCGTC
>JBIIFR010000086.1:0-6062 GCA_044237215.1 Gaiellales bacterium | reverse complement strand
ACCGAGCACGTCGTCGTCGGGCACCATCTGCTCGAGCGCGGCGGCGAGGCCGTCGAGGAAGGCCATCGGGGCCTCGGCGTGCGGCGAGTCAACGAGCACGCGCACCAGGCGGCTGAACGGCGGATAACGCAGCGCCTCGCGCCGAGCCAGCTCGCCGTCGAGAAACTCGTCAACCGCGTGCCGGGCGGCCAGGCGCACGACGCGCTGCCCGGGATCCCACGTCTGCAGGAGCACGCGTCCGCCCGAGCCCTCGCGCCCCGCACGGCCCGCCAGCTGCGCGAGCAGCGCAAAGGAGCGCTCCTCGGCACGAAAGTCGGGCATCGCAAGGCCGAGGTCGGCGTCGATCACGGCCGCGAGCCGGACATCCGGGAAATCATGGCCCTTGGCGACGATCTGCGTACCGACCAGCACGGCGCGATCGGTCGACCCGAACGTCGCCAGCACCTCCTCGAGCGCGCCGACCTTCGCGGCGACGTCCCCGTCGAGTCGCAGGACGGTCAGGCCGGGGAACCGCTCGGCGACCTCGCTCTCGAGACGCTCCGTGCCGGCCCCAATGCGGGTGATGTCGACGGCCCCGCAGTGCGGGCACTTCGACGGTGCCGGCTGCGTGTGGCTGCAGTGGTGGCAGACGAGGCGTGGCGGCCGCTGGTGCAGCACGAGCGAGACGTCGCAGGACGGGCAGCCGAAGCCCTTGCCGCAGGCCCGGCAGTGGAGCGCGAGGGCGGCGCCGCGGCGGTTGAGCAGGATCATCGCCCGCCCGCCGTCGCGCTCGATGTCGCCCAGCGCCGACGCCAGCGTGCGCGACAGCGGGTAGTGCCCATCGCGCGAGAGGTCGACCAGCTCGACCGGCGGCAGGCGGCCGCCGACGCGCTCGGACAGCGTGATGCGCTCGAGCGCCTTCCAGGCCTCCGGGCGCGGCGTCGCCGACGCGAAGACGACGGCCGCGCCGGCGGCACGGGCGCGCATCAGCGCCACGGTGCGAGCGTCGTAGCGCGGGTCGGACTCCTGCTTGTAGGCGACCTCGTGCTCCTCGTCGACCACGATCAGACCGAGGTCGCGCAGCGGCGCCAGGATCGCCGAGCGCGCGCCGACCAGCACACGCGCCTCCCCGCTCTCGAGGCGCTGCCAGACCCGTGCCCGCTCGCCCTGCGCCAGTCCCGAGTGCAACACCTCGACGAGTCGGCCGAAGCGCCGTCGCACGCGGGCGGCCGTCTGGGGAGCGAGCGAGATCTCGGGCACGAGGATGATCACGCCACGGCCCTGTTGGAGCGCGTGCGCTGCCGCCCGCAGGAAGACCTCGGTCTTGCCGGAGCCGGTGACGCCGTGGAGCAGCAGCTCGCGGCTGCCCGGCCCGCCGTCGATGGCCTGCTCGAGACGGGCGATGGCCGCCTGCTGGGCGTCCGTCGCGGCGAGCGCGGCCTCGAGATCCGGGGGCGGCGCAGCGATCTCGGTCAGGCGCCCGTCGGCGACCAGCTTGCGCACGGCGGCCGGGGCGGCGCCGGCCCGCGCGGCGACGTCGCTGAGCGGGCCCGGGGCGTCACGCGCGGCGCCGAGGATCGCGGCCTGCCGCGACCCTCGAGCCTCCGCCCCGTCCGCGACCGCGAGCCAGGGGTCCGGTGGCGGCGCGTTGCCCTTGGGCGGCAGGACGAGCTTGAGCGCGCGGGCCGGCGGCGTGGCGTAGCGCTCGGCGATCCGCAGCGCGAGGTCGACCAGCTCGGCCGGCACACGCGCGCCCGTGTCCACCGCCGCCTTGAGCGTGATCCCGGCGGGGATGTCCTCGGGGGCGGCCGCGCGCAGCACGACGCCCTGCTCCTGCCGGCGGCCGAGGGGAATCGCCACCACGGTCCCGACGGGCAGCGCGCCCGCGTACGTCAGCGGTCCCTTCAGCCCACGCGTCGAAACGAGCGGGCAGACGACGACGGCGTCAGAGCGCGGCGAGGAGCTCGTCGACCTTGTCTGTGCGCTCCCAGCTGAATTGATCGCGTCCGAAGTGGCCATAGGCAGCAGTCGGACGATAGACCGGGCGGCGCAGGTCGAGCTGCTCGAGGATCGCCGCCGGGCGGAGATCGAACACCGCGCGCACGGCGGCGGCGATCGCGTTCTCGTCCTTCGTGGCGGTCCCGAACGTCTCGACCATCACGGAGACGGGGTGCGCGACGCCGATGGCGTAGGCCACCTGCACCTCGCAGCGCTCGGCCAGGCCGGCGGCGACGATGTTCTTGGCGACCCAGCGCGCAGCGTAGGCACCCGAGCGATCGACCTTCGAGGGGTCCTTGCCGGAGAAGGCACCACCGCCGTGGCGGCCCATGCCGCCGTAGGTGTCGACGATGATCTTGCGCCCAGTCAGGCCGCAGTCGCCCATCGGTCCGCCGATGACGAAGCGGCCGGTCGGGTTCACGAGCAGGAAGTCGGTGTCGAGCTTGGCCGGATCGGCGAGCTCAGCCGGCAGGAGGCCCTTGACGACGTGCTCCGCCAGGTCCGCCTTGATCTGCTCCTGCGAGATATGGTCGGCGTGCTGCGTGGAGATCAGGACGCGATCGATGCCGACCGGGCGCAGGTGGCCACCGTCCTCGGCGTACTCAACCGTCACCTGCGTCTTGCCGTCGGGACGCAGGTACGGAAGCGTGCCGTCCTTGCGCACCTCGGCGAGGCGATGGGCGAGCCGGTGCGAGAGCTGGATCGGGAGCGGCATCAGCTCGGGCGTCTCGGTGCAGGCGTAGCCGAACATCATGCCCTGATCGCCAGCGCCGACCTCATCCGCGTCGTTGCCGTCAACGCCCTGGGCGATGTCGGGCGACTGGCGGTCGAGTGCGACCATCACGTTGCAGGTGTTGCAGTCGAAGCCCTTGAGGGCGTCGTCGTAGCCGATGTCGCGCACCGTGCCGCGCGCCAGCTCGGGGATGTCGATGATCGCGGACGTCGTGATCTCCCCCGCGACCAGCACGAGGCCGGTCGTGACGAGGGTCTCACAGGCCACCCGCGCCGTCGGATCCTGCGCGAGCACGGCGTCAAGCACCGTGTCGGAGATCTGGTCGGCGATCTTGTCCGGGTGTCCCTCGGTGACGGATTCCGAGGTGAAGAGCATCGAATGTTCCTGCGCCACGTTGCGCTCCTATCGCGGCTGCACCGTGAAGATGCAGCGGATTATCACGCGCATGCTACAGCGCGAGCCCCCGGGGTGCCGCAGCGGTGTCTAGCCGATTGCGATGAACAGGGAGGCGCCGTCGGCGGTGCCCCAGGCGATCACGCCGCCGATGTCGGCGGTTGCCGTCGGGAGCGCCATGCCCTTGGCCTTCGCCTCGGCGCGCAGCTGCGCGACGTTGACGTAGGCCAGGCCCGTGACCTGATCCGGCACGCCGGCACGGTCGACGATGGCCCGGTAGGCCTCCGAGTCGGCCATCGCGGCCGCCGGCGCGGCGGCCAGGCGCGGCGCCGTGCCGATTGCGAGCGTGGCGCTATCGCCCTGGCGGGTGACCGCCACCTGCGGCAGCTCACCGCGCTTCGCCTCAAGGCGCTCGGGGATGGGCAGCGAGGTGCCGAGCTGCTCGGCAGCCGTGATCGCCTTGGCCAGCGTGGCCCCGGCGGCGGCAGGATCGGATGGCTGGGTCAGCAGTGCACCGGCAGGCTGCTCGCCGCCGACGGCGACCAGCGCGTGCTCGCCGTCAAGCGCCGCGAGAATGGCATCGAGGTCGAGGCCGGTCGCCTGCTCGGCGGCGGCGATCATCGTGCGCACCTGCGGATCCTGGGTCTGCGCGGCGGCGAGCGCCGACGCGAGCAGCGGTCCGAGGTCGCGGAAGGCTGCGAAGCCGAGGGCGTCGGCCGGCACCTGCTCGTCGATCGAGGGGTCGTAGCTCGCCGGGAAGCGGGCGCCGAGGCGCTCCAGCGCCGCCTGATCGGCGTCACCGGCCGCGACGATGCGCAGGCCGCCCTGTTCCGCCGTGATGGCGATACCGAGGCCCCTGACGTCCGTGAGGGCTGCACCGAGCTGGTCCAGCGCAGCGGTCGTGTCGGGCGCGCCCTCGGGCAGTGCGCCCTGCGGCAGCAGCGAGCCGGCCATCTGCACCAGGCCGGCCAGACGCGCCGGGGCGAGGTACGCGACGGCGACCGGGTCGCTCGGAAGCTTGGCGATCGTGGCGCGGAAGGCGGCGTCGTCGGCCAGTGCGGGCGCGGCGCCCGACTGCGCGGCGAGCGCGTCGATCAGGGTGGCGCGCGAGGTGGCGGCGATGGCGGTCGAGCCGTCGATCGTGATCGCGAAGGCGTCGCGCTCCCAGACCGGCTGGCCACTGAGCTCGGGGCCCTGGGCGAAGCCCATCTCGGTGAGGATGCCCGGCAGGGCGTTACCGTCGGCGGCCGTGGCCACGACGATCGCCTCGACGCCCGGCTTGATGCCGCTGGTGAGCGAGATGCCGATGAGGCCGACGCTGATGTCGCCACCGAGCGCCCGCATGACCTGCGCCTGCTGGCCCGAACCGTCGAGCATCCCGTTCAGACGACCGATCGCCGCCTCACCGCCATCGATGGAGCGTGCCAGCGCGGTCAGCGACTCATACTGCGCGCCGTCGCGGTCGAGGTTGACGCTCGCGTAGGCCAAGGCCTTGGCCGGCACGGCGACGGCGCCCTTGGCGCGCGCCTCGGCTCCGGCGTTGGCATCGCCACTGCCGAACGCAGCCAGAGCAGCCGCGGCGACGAGGGCCGAGAAGAGCGCGAGCAGTGCAATCGAGCGACGAGTCGTCATGACCTGAGTATACCTCCGTTTATCCTATCGCACCGCGACGAAAATCGGCTGTATCGGGACTAGCGTCCGGCGATGAGGAGCAGGTTCTCGGCGTACTCGAGATCGCGCTCGGCGCGGAAGCGGTTGATCGCCTCGTCCCCGTCTGCGGAGGCCTGCAGGCGCTCGCGCGCGTCGGCCGCCTTCGCCTCGGCAGCCGGCACGTCGATCGCGTCCGTCGGCATCGCGCCCTCGACGAGCGCGATCGCCTTCTCACCCTGCATCGAGAAGTACCCGTCCGACGTCGCGAACGAACGCCACTCGGTGCCACTGATGCGCACGCGGATCTCCCCCACGTCAAGGCGGGAGACGATCGGCTGGTGGCGCGGCAGGATGCCGAGGCCGCCCTCCGAACCGGGCACGACGATCATCTCCGCCTCACCGGCGAAGGCATACCCCTCGGGCGTGATGATCTCGCAGTGGAGCGTGGCCATGGGCTAGACCGCGGCGGTCTTGAGGCGCTCGGCCTCGGCGAGGACGTCCTCGATGCTGCCGCACAGGTAGAACGCCTGCTCGGGCAGATCATCGTGCTTGCCGTCGAGAATCTCCTGGAAGCCGCGGATCGTGTCCTCGATGCGGACGTAGCGCCCCTCGCGCCCCGTGAACACGGCGGCGACGAAGAACGGCTGCGACAGGAAGCGCTGGATCTTGCGGGCGCGCTGCACGGTCAGCTTGTCCTCATCGGAGAGCTCGTCCATGCCGAGGATCGCGATGATGTCCTGCAGGTCCTTGTAGCGCTGGAGGACGCGCTGGACGCTCGTGGCGACGCGGTAGTGCTCCTCGCCGACGACGTCGGGCTGGAGGATGCGGCTGGTCGAGTCGAGCGGATCCACGGCCGGGTAGATGCCCTGCTCCGAGATCGCGCGGGACAGCACGGTGGTGGCGTCAAGATGCGAGAACGACGCGGCGGGAGCCGGGTCGGTCAGGTCGTCGGCCGGCACGTAGATGGCCTGCACCGAGGTGATCGAGCCCTTCTTCGTGGAGGTGATGCGCTCCTGAAGCTCGCCCATCTCGGTGGCCAGCGTCGGCTGGTAGCCCACGGCGCTCGGCATGCGGCCGAGCAGAGCGGACACCTCGGAACCGGCCTGCGTGAAGCGGAAGATGTTGTCGACGAAGAGCAGCACGTCCTGGCCATCGACGTCGCGGAAGTACTCCGCCATCGTCAGACCCGACAGAGCGACGCGGAGGCGGGCTCCCGGCGGCTCGTTCATCTGGCCGTAGACGAGGGCGGTCTTGGCGATAACGCCAGACTCCTTCATCTCGAGCCAGAGGTCGTTGCCCTCACGGGTGC
>JBIIFR010000085.1:0-6182 GCA_044237215.1 Gaiellales bacterium | reverse complement strand
CTTGATCTCGCTGGCGACGGCAATGTGCAGCGGTACGCCGTGGGACTCGACGTGCGCCTTGGCGGCGTACCCGCCGGCGACGGAGTTGTGGTCCGTTACGCAGAGCGCACCGATGCCGAGCTCGACCGCGCGGTCGGCGAGCTCGTCGACGCCGGTGCTGCAGTCGTGCGAGTGGAAGGTGTGGAGGTGGAAGTCGGCGAGGATCGGCTCGGGCAGCGCAAGCGGCGAGGGTCGACGGGCTGGATCGGCCGCGAGGACGATCAGTGCCTTCGCGGTCTTCTTCGGAGCCGTCAGCCCCACACGCTCGGTGCTGGGGGCCGCGTCGAGCACGACGCGAGCGAGCGGCGTGGTGTCATCGCCGAGCAGTACGACGAGGTCATTGCCGCCCTGACCGATGATGCGGCGCACGGCGGCGTCCGCCGACCACGTCCAGGCGGGACCGCAGACCGCAATCCGGCGCGCCTCCGCTCCGGTGCGCGCGAGCGCGGACGCTCCGCTGTGCTCGAGCGCCCGGATGATCAGCCGCCCCGCCGTCTGCTCCTGCGCGCTGCGTGCGGTACCAACCAGCAGCACGTCGATACCGTGATCGGACAGCGCATCGGCGAGCGCCACAGCTGCGTCGCGCTCCTTGCCGTTTCGGTCCAGCGCACACGAGGTGAAGAGGGCGATCCGCATACCCGCACCCTAGCGCCTTGGACACGATGGGCCCGGGCCCACCGTGTCCGGGGTCGAGCAAAATCGCCACACACCTGCGTGCGGGTTACGGCACGCAGCGCATTGAGCACGCCGCGATTGTGTGACAGCTGGGGCGGAAGACGGCAGAGAGCCTGCACAGAAGGCGCGTGGGAGCGCGCGGGATTCGCGTGCACAGGCCCGACACCACGGGCCCGGGCCCATCGTGTCAGTGGTTCCAGCAAACGAAAACGGCGGGCGCCCGGAGGCGCCCGCCGTCATCGTGCGGGGAACTGCGAGAGGCGCTTAGCGCTTCTTGGCAGCCGGCTTGCGCACCGCCGGCTTCTTGGCGGCGGGCCTGGCCGCGGTGCGGGTGGCCGGCTTCTTCGCCACGACCTTCTTGGCGGCGGGCCGGGCCGCGGTGCGGGCGGCCGGCTTCTTCGCCACGACCTTCTTGGCGACGGGCTTGGCCGCGGTGCGGGTGGCCGGCTTCTTCGCCACGACCTTCTTGGCGACGGGCTTGGCCGCGGTGCGGGTGGCCGGCTTCTTGGCTGCCGGCTTGGCGGCAGCGCGGGTCGCCGGCTTGGCGGCCGCCGCCGTGCGAGCAGCGGGCTTCTTGGCGGCCGGCTTGCGCACGGCCGGCTTCTTCGCCGCGGTGCGGGACGCGGGCTTCTTGGCCGCGGCCGACCGGGTCGAACCCTTCTTGCCGTACTTCTTGATGAAGGCCTCGACCTCCTCGCGCGCCAACTCGTCGCGATGCTGGACCGGCGGGGACTTCATCAGGTACGCGGACGGCCACTCGAGCGGACCCGAGAGGCCATTGTCGAGCGCCAGCTTGATCAGGCGCACGGCGTCGATCACGATACCGGCCGAGTTGGGGGAGTCCCACACCTCGAGCTTGACCTCGGCCGTCAGCGGCACGTCGCCGAAGGCGCGGCCCTCGAGGCGGATGTACGCCCACTTGCGGTCCGTCAGCCACGGCACGTGATCCGACGGGCCGATGTGGACGTTATCGGCGCCCATGTCGTGCGGGATCTGCGACGTGACGGCGTTCGTCTTCGAGATCTTCTTCGACTCGAGGCGCTCGCGCTCGAGCATGTTCAGGAAGTCGGTGTTGCCGCCGACGTTCAGCTGGTACGTGCGCTCGAGCTTCACGCCGCGGTCTTCGTAGAGCGTCGCCAGCGAGCGGTGCATGATCGTCGCGCCGACCTGGCTCTTGATGTCATCGCCGATGATCGGCAGACCGGCCTGCTTGAAGCGCTTGGCCCAGTAGGCCTCGCGGGCGATGAAGACCGGGATGTTGTTGACGAAGGCGACGCCGGCGGCGAGCGCCTGCTCGACGTACCACTTCGTGGCCTCCTCGGAACCGACCGGCAGGTAGGAGACGAGGACGTCGGCCTTCGAGTCCTTGAGCAGCTTGACGATGTCGGCGGTCTCGCCCGGCGCCTTCTCGATGACCTGGGACAGGTACTTGCCGAGGCCGTCGTGCGTCATGCCGCGCTGGACGACGACGTTCTTCTTGGGCACGCGCGAGAACTTGATCGTGTTGTTCTGGCCGGAGAAGATCGCGTCGGAGAGGTCCTTGCCGACCTTCTTCTTGTCGATGTCGATCGCGGCGACGAACTCGATGTCCTTGATGTGGTACCCGCCGAGATTGACGTGCATCAGGCCGGGGATCACCTCGTCGGCGGGAGCATTCTTGTAGTACTCGACGCCTTGGACGAGGGACGAGGCGCAGTTGCCGACGCCGACGATGGCGACGCGGACTTTGCCGTCCGAGCGACGCGCGCGATTCTGGGGAGTGGACACGTTCAGGTACCTCCGGGGTGGTGGTCTAGAGCTGACGCATGACGTGCCGGGCACGCTGCGCAACGGTGATGGCGGACAGGACGGCGAGCAGGATGATCCCCCACGGCAGAGCGCCGAGCGGGGCAAAGAGCAGAGCTGCGGCGATCAGCACGACGCGCTCGGCGCGGGCCATCAGGCCGTGGGTACCATCGAGACCCATCGACTCGGCTTTGGCCCGCAGATACGAGGTCATGAAGGACCCGGTCAGCGCGACGATCACTGCGAAGAGGGCGATCTCGTTGCCGTCACGGGCGAAGACGAGGGCGATGGCACCGAACATGATCGCCTCGGAGGTGCGGTCGAGCACCGAGTCGAAGATCGCGCCCTTCGGGCCGTCCTCACCGCGAGCGCGGGCGACGGCACCATCGAACACGTCGAGAATCGAGCCGATCAGGAAGACCACGCCGCCGGCGATGAAGCTCTCGCGGTAGACGAGGACCGCGGCGATCACGTTGATGACGAAGCCGATCATCGTCACCTGGTTGGCGGTGATCGGGATACGCGACAGCTTCGACATCAGCGCAGCGATTACGCGGCGCGTCCCGTCGGTGTATTCCTGCTGCAGTCGCTCGACTCCCATTGGGCGGGACGGTAGGGCGCGCTGCGCGGCCTGCGGGTGACAATCCGACGAGCGGTCGGCGCTGACCGACGAGCGGTCGGTCAGGCCTGCTGCACGGCGGATTCGCCTGAATGCACCGCGTAGGCGGGTGGGCTCGCACCGGCCTGGCGGCGGAACCCGAGGGTCGGCACCTGGCCGCGGCCGATGGCGAAGGCGAAGAGGAGGGCAAACAGCGCGACGAAGGCGCCGACCGCGGCATCGAGGAACCAGTGGTTGCCCGTGGCGATGATGGAGAAGAGCACGAGGCCCGGATACAGCGTCCAGACCAGCTTGAGCAACGGATGGGCGAAGACGAGGACGCCGGCACAGCCGATGATGACCGCATAGGCCGTGTGCAGCGAGGGCATCGCGGCATAGGGATTCGCGAACCAGGCGACGATGCCCGAGTTGTGGTTGACCGAGGTCTGGTTGAGGGTATCGACGAAGCCGAGGCCGCCGAACATCCGCGGCGGCGCCGTCGGCAGCAGGATGTAGCCGAGCAGGGCGGCGAAGCTCGTCGCCAGCAGCGCGTTGCGGATGAAGTAGAAGGCGTGGTTGCGCCGGAAGTAGATGAACAGGAGGAGTGCGTAGGTGATCGTGAACTGGCAGTTGAAGTACGTCCAGTTGGCGATCGACATGACGATGTCGTTGCTGTTGAGCGCCCACTCCTGCACGTTGCGCTCGAAATCCAGGCCAAGGATCTGCTGGGCGCGCAGCACGTCGAGCGCGTTACGGATCGCGACGTAGCGATCCGCCGAGGCGAGCGTGCGGCTCGCCTCGTAGGCGACGTAGAACGACCAGAAGATCGCGAACTGGAGCCAGAAGTCACGCCATCCGCGCGGCAGGAAACGGCCGACGCGCCGCTCGGCGCGGCGGAACGGATGCGCGGTGGTGTCACCCATAGGTCAATCGTACCCGCGGCTCAGCTCGAACGACGCGCGCGGGCGACTCAGCCGCCGATCTGGCTCATCGACTTGTCGCTGTGCACGAAGCCGGGCTCGCCGATCTCGTGCTTCATCCGCTTGTTGAGCACGGCGTTGCGGATGATCGTCTCGAGCTCGAGGTCGCTGGCCCCGGTGCGCAGCGGGGTGCGCAGATCGGTCTCCTCGTTGGCGAACAGACAGGTACGCAGGGCGCCCTCGGCGGTGATGCGGATGCGGTCACAGGAGGAGCAGAACGGCTCGGAGACGGGATTGATGAAGCCCATCTCGCCCACGCCGTCGGCGAAGCCCCAACGCTCGGCCGTCGACGAGGCAGGCGCATCGAGACGGACCAGCGGGTAGACCTGCTCGATCATCGCGCGGATCTCGGCACCCGTCAGGACGTCGGCCTTCTTCCACGTGCGGTCGGCGTCGAGCGGCATGAACTCGATGAAGCGCACCACGTACGGCTTGCGGCGGGCGAGCTCGGCGAAGGCGATGACCTCCGGCTCGGTGAACCCGCGCATCGCGACGGCGTTGACCTTGATCGGGCGCAGCTCGGGGTAGCGCTCGGCCTCCTCGAGGCCCTCGAGCACGCGGTCGAGCATGTCGCGGCGCGTGATCTCGGCGAAGCGGGAGTGGTCGAGGCTGTCGAGCGAGACGTTGATGCGGCGCAGGCCCGCATCAACGAGCGGACCGGCCAGCGTGCGCAGGGCGATGCCGTTCGTCGTCAGCGCGAGATCGGTCAGACCGGGCACCTTGACGAGACGCTCGACGAGATCGGGCACATCGCGGCGCACCAGCGGCTCGCCGCCGGTCAGGCGCACGTGGAACACGCCCATCGCCGCGAGGATCGTGGCGAGGCGCTCGATCTCCTCGAAGGTCAGCACCTCAGTGCGCTGGAGCCAGTTGAGCCCCTCGGCGGGCATGCAGTACTTGCAGCGGAAGTTGCAGCGATCCGTGACGGACACGCGCACGCTCTCGATACGGCGGTCGAAAGAGTCGACGAGCGGCGGCCGGAGAGGCATGAACTGAGTGTAGCGGCGGACGGGTCAGTCGCTGGTCAGCGGAATACGCTCGATGTAGCGCAGGTCGCGCGCGGGGTGGCCGTCGGCGGGGAAGCCCGCCACCCAGAGCGCATCGACGTGCTCGACGACCTCCACGTCCGTCACCGCGCCGCGGATCGCCTCGCGAGCCGCGGCGTAGGCGTCGGGATCCTCGCCGTAGGCGAGCGTCAGGTGCGGGACGAAGCCGTGGCGATGGCAGTCCTCGTCGCACGCGCACAGCGCCGCCCGCAGCGCGTGCAGCTGTGCCGAGCCGTGGTCGACGCCGAGCCAGGCAACCGGGCGCGTGGGTGAGGCGAATTCGTCGAAGCCCGCGCAGCGAACCTCGAAGGCGCCATGGTCGCGGGTGATCGCGCGGGCCCGCTCGGCCAGCGCCGGCGCATCCTCGACGCCGCGCAACGGCGCGTAGAAGAGCGTGACGTGCCCGGTCGCGGGATGCTGCGTGCGCACCCGCTCGCCGTCGGTGATCGCTCCGATCCGGGTCAGCAGCTCGCCGGCGCTATCGAGCCGCACCACCACGCCCCAGTACCACCAGCCGTCGGTCACCGCTAGCTGCGGGTCTCGCCGCCGGGACCGTCGGTGAACGGGTCCCACTCGAGCGTGGAGTCCGGTCGGGCAGGCGGACGGCCGTCGAGCGTATCCTCGTCATCCGCAGGCTCGGGCCGGACGGGCGGGGCCGGGAACAGCTCCGCGGAGTCGTCGGCCTGCTCGTCGAGCTCAGCGACCAGACCGCTCGGTGCGGGCAGGTCGAGCTCCTCGAAGGCGCTCGAGGGATCGTCGGCTGGCGGCAGGGGATCCTCGGCGGCGGGCTCGACGGGCACGGCCGGGGGCGCCTCGTAGGATGGCTCCTCCCAGGCGGCGTCGTCGGCGGCCACGACCGGCTGGGCGGGGGGCGCTTCGATCGGCGGCATAAACGGTTCGTCGGCACCTTCGAAGGGAGCATCGGTCTCGGGAGCCCAGGCGCGTGTGGGATCCTGGTTGCGCGTGGCGTCCTCGCCGGGCATCGCGAGCTCGCCGTCGCTGGTCTCAAGCGGCGCGGCGGTATCGGCCGGGTACGCGACGAGCGGTTCGTCGTCCGCC
>JBIIFR010000084.1:0-6221 GCA_044237215.1 Gaiellales bacterium | reverse complement strand
ATCAGAGCCGATCCCCGCGACGCACAGGACGTCGGGCGCGAACAGCTCAACCATCAGGTCACGGACATCCGTCGCAGTCACTGCGTCGATGCGGCGCGCTACCTCGGCATCGTCCATCAGCGGGATATCGGAGATCAGGCTGCGGCCAAGCCGGCTCATGCGGGCACCGGTGGAGTCCATGTTCAGGAGCAGCCGCGCCTTGAGGTTGTCGCGGGCCCGCTCGATCTCGCCGTCTCGGAAACGCCCAGCGGCCAGCTCACCGATTTCGGTGCCGGCGATCGCGAGCGCCTCCTCGAGGTTCTCCGGCCGCGTGCCGAGCGCGAGGCCCACCTGACCGGCCTCCTCGAAGTAGGAGACGTAGCTGTAGACGCTGTAGACGAGTCCGCGCTGCTCGCGGATCTCCTGCCAGAGACGGGAGGCGGCACCGCCGCCGAGGATCTGGTCCAGCACGGCCAGCGCAAACCGCCGCTCGTCCTTGCGGCCGATACCCAGGCCGCCCACTGCGATGTGTGTCTGCTCGGTCTCACGTTCCACGAAGGCCATGGCACCGCGCGCCGCGCGGGCATCGCTGCGATCGCAGACCGTGCCGCGACCGAGGCCACCGAAGGACTGTTCGACCAGTTGCAGGAGGTCGTCGTGCCGCACGGGGCCAGCGACGGCGAGCACGACCTGGTCGCCGGTGTAGTGGCGCGCGTGGTGCGCCCGCACCATCGGCTCGTCGAGGGCCGACACCGTCTCGGTGGTGCCCGCGATGGGACGGCCGACGGCCTGATCCGGGAAGAGCGTCTCACCCAACATGTCGTGGACCAGGTCGTCTGGCGTATCGTCGTAGAGCGCCAGTTCCTCGAGCACGACCTCGCGCTCGGGCTCGAGGTCATTGAACTCGGGACAGGCCACCATCGAACCAACGATGTCGATCGCCTCGGGCAGGTGCTCGGCGAGCACGCGTGCGTTGAGGTCGGTCTCCTCGCGGGAGGTCGACGCAGACAGGTCCGACCCGAAGCGGTCGAAGGCCTCCGCGATGGTCAGCGCGTCGTAGCGAGCCGTGCCGCGGAACAGCAGGTGCTCCAGCAGGTGCGAGACACCGGCATCGTGGGTGTCCTCGTCACGCGAACCGACGCGGATCCACGTGCCGAGTGCCACGCCGTGCACGTCGGGCCGGAACTCGCTCGCGACCCGAAGGCCGCTCGCGAGTTCCGTTACCTCGACGCCCGGACGCATCGACGCCCGTTCTCTTCCTAGCGACGATCGCGGCGGCCGCCGCGATCGCCTCGGTCGCCCCGATCGGAGCCGCTGTCGCCGCCGCCGTTCGGGTACTGCTCCTTGTAGCGGTCGCCGATCGTCTCCGGGGAGACCTCGACGCCGTCCTCGATCTTGGCCACGAGCTTGAGCCCGATGCGGCCGCGGTCGGTGTCGACCTCGGTCACCTCGACGTTGACGAGATCGCCACGGTCGAGAACCTGGTCAGCCGACGAGATGCGCGTGCCCGGCGCGATGCGCGAGACGTGCAGCAGACCGTCGGTGCCCTTGCGGAGCTCGATGAACGCGCCGAAGTCGGCCGTCTTGACGACCTTGCGCTCGGTGAACTGATCGCCCACCTGCACCGGTCGCATCATCTGGTCGATCTGGTTCTTCGCGTCGACCGCACCCTGTCCGACGCCGTAGATGCGGACGCTGCCGTCCTCCTCCACGTCGATCTGGACGGTGAACTCCTCCTGGAGTCCGCGGATCGTCTCGCCGCCCTTGCCGATCAGCAGGCCGATCTGCTCGGGCAGGATCGACGTCTGCAGGACCTGCGGGGCATGCTCGGAGAGCGCCTCGCGCGGCGTGGAGATCGCGGTGGCCATGACGGCGAGGATGCTCAGGCGAGCATCCTTGGCGCGGGACAGCGCGTCCTTCAAGAGCTCACGGGTGACGCCCGTGATCTTGATGTCCATCTGCAGGGCAGTGATGCCCTCGGCGGTGCCGGCGACCTTGAAGTCCATGTCGCCGAGATGATCCTCGGCGCCCTGGATGTCGGTCAGGATGACGAGGCTATCGCCCTCCTTGATCAGGCCCATCGCGATGCCGGCGACGGGAGCCTTGATCGGCACACCGGCGTCCATCAGCGCGAGGCTGGAACCGCACACCGACGCCATCGACGACGAGCCGTTCGACTCGAGGATCTCCGAGACGGCGCGCATCGTGTACGCAAACTCATCCGCCGGCGGGACGACCGGGAGCAGGGCGCGCTCGGCGAGGGCGCCATGGCCGATGTCACGGCGCTTCGGACCGCGCATGAAGCCGGTCTCGCCAACGCTGAACGGCGGGAAGTTGTAGTGGTGGATGTAGCGCTTGGTGTTCTCGAGGGACAGGTCGTCGATCCGCTGCTCCTCCTTCATCGTGCCGAGCGTGACCAAGGTCAGCGCCTGCGTCTGCCCGCGGGTGAAGATCGCGGAGCCGTGCGTGCGCGGCATGGCGCCGGCGCGGACGGCGATCGGGCGGATCTCGTTCTCGCCGCGACCGTCGGGGCGCCGCTTGTCAACGGCGATCTTGGTGCGGACGATCTGCTTGTAGACGCTGTCGATGGCGGCCTTGACGGCTCCCGTCGTCGCAGCGTCCAGACCGTGCTCCGACCCCGAGGGGAACGGCAGCTTGATCTCGTTGACGATGCGCTCGATCAGCGCGGAGCGCTTGGCGCTCTTGAGCTCCTTGGAGTCCTGCTCAGCATCGGACAGGCCCTTGATGGCCTCACCGAACTGCTCCTGCACCGGCGCCTTGACGGCAGCGGCGCGGCGGCGATCACTGATGAAGCCAAGCGCGAACTTGACCTGCGTGCGCCGGACCATGACCTCTTCGGTCGCGTCAGCCGAGACGGGCGGGCACTCGGCGGCGAACGCCGCGGCCTGGGCCTTCTCGACGCCACTGATGCCGTGCGCGGCGATCTCGCTGTCGAACGAGGCGCCGTACTTGGCGTCCAGCTCGGCGTCGACGGTCTCGGAGTACCACTTGGCCTTGCCGGCCTTCTGCTGGAGCTCCATCTGCGCAGCGCAGACGTCCTTGATGACGGTGTGGGCCAGCTCGAGTGCCTCAACCATCTTGTCCTCAGCCACGATGTTGGCGCCGGCCTCGACCATGGTGATGGCCTCGGGGGTGCCGCACACGATCAGATCGAGATCGCTCTCGAGCATGTCGGGCATGGAGGGGTTGACGCGCAGCTCGCCGTCGATCAGGCCGACGCGCACGGCGCCGACCGGGCCGGCGAACGGCAGCGGGGAGATCATCAGCGCCGCGGAGGCGCCGTTCATCGCGAGAATGTCATGCGAGACGATCATGTCGACGCTCAGCACGGTCCCGATGACCTGGACCTCGTTGCGGAAGCCCTTCGGGAACAGCGGGCGGATCGGACGATCGATCATGCGTGCGTTCAGGGTGGCCTTCTCGGTGGCCTTGCCCTCGCGCTTGAAGAAGCCGCCCGGAATCTTGCCGGCGGCGTACATCTTCTCCTCGACGTCGACGGTCAGCGGGAAGAAGTCCGCGCCGGGGCGGGCCTCCTGCGCTCCGACGACGGTGGACAGGACGACGGTGTCGGCGCTGGTGACCAGCACCGCGCCGTCTGCCTGCTTCGCCAGCTGCCCGGTCGCAAAGCGGAGACTGATGTCTCCTGCTGCGACCTCAACGGCGATTTCAGTGCCAAAGACGTCACTCATAGTGGGTACTTCCCTTCTTCTGCTGCCAGCGGCCACGCGTCCCGCGTGCCGCCATTCTTCCTCGGGCGCCCTTAGCGGCGCAGGCCGAGTTCCTTCACGATCGCGCGGTACCGCTCAACGTCCTCACGCTGGAGGTACTGGAGAAGACGCCGACGGCGTCCCACCATCTTGAGCAGACCGCGACGCGAGTGATGGTCGTGCTTGTGGAACCGGAGGTGCTCGGTGAGCTCGTTGATACGGGTGGTAAGAAGCGCCACCTGGACTTCCGACGATCCGGTGTCAGCAGCGGTCTTGCCGTGCTTCCCGATGATCTCGGTCTTCTGCTCGTTCGTGAGGCCCATGTGGCCACCTCCTGGTCAGTCGCCGCACCTGCAGCCCCGGAGCGAAAGTGCCCGGCAGCCGCATGGGCGGTCGCTGCGCAAGGTATCACCCAGTGGTGGCGGGTGCGCCGGGTACGTCCCCTCCGACCCATGCTGGGCATGGGTCGGAGGGGCTCGAATCCCACCGCGGCACCGCCAGGGCGCCGTGCTGGGACCTAGAACGTCTCCATGTAACGCTGGATCTCCCAGCCGTGGACCTGCGCCTGGTAGTCCTTCCACTCGGCGCGCTTCTCCGCGATGAAGGCCTCTGTGATGTGCTCGCCAAGAGCCCGGGTCAGGACCTTGTCACGCGAGAACGCATCGATGGCCGCCGAGAGGTTGTGCGGCAGCCCGGTGATCTTGAGCTTCGCCGACTCCTCCTCGGACAGGTGGTAGATGTTCTGGTTGACCGGTGCCGGCGGCTTGAGACCCCGCTTGATGCCGTCGAGGCCGGCCGCGAGCATGACGGTGAAGGCCAGGTACGGGTTGGCGGTCGGGTCCGGGGTGCGCAGCTCGGCGCGGGTGGAATTGCCGCGCTTGGCCGGGATCCGGATCGCGGCGGAGCGGTTGCCCGGCGACCACGCGATGTAGACCGGAGCCTCGTAGCCGGGCACGAGCCGCTTGTACGAGTTGACGGTCGGGTTGGCCAGCGCCGTGATGCCGGGGAGGTGATCGAGCAGTCCGGCGATGTAGCCGAGGGCCACGTCGGACAGCTGCTCAAGTCCCTTGGGATCGAAGAACGTGTTGCGGCCGGCCTTCGACAGCGACATGTTGCAGTGCATCCCGGAGCCGTTCTGACCGAAGATCGGCTTGGGCATGAACGTCGCGTGCATGCCGTTCTGCTCGGCGACCGAGCGCACCACGTAGCGGAACGTGGTCAGGTTGTCGGCGCAGGTGAGGGCGTCGGCGTGACGGAAGCCGATCTCGTGCTGGCCGATCGCGACCTCGTGGTGCGACACCTCGATGTTGAAGCCGAGCTGCACCAGCGTGTCCTCGATGGCGCGGCGCACGTTCTCGCCCTTGTCCATCGGACCGACGTCGAAGTAGCCGGCGGTGTCGTGCGGGTCGACAGTCGGCGTGCCATCCTCGGCGCGCTTGAAGATGAAGAACTCGGCCTCCGGGCCGACGTTCATGGTGAAGCCCATCTTCTTGGCTTCGGCGATCTGGCGCTTGAGCGCTCCGCGGGGGTCGCCCGGGAAGGGGCTGCCGTCGGGATCCAGCACGTCGCAGATGATTCGGGCGACGTTGCCGGAGGGCCGGCCGAGCCACGGCAGGACGGCGAACGTGTTGATGTCCGGCTTGAAGTACATGTCCGACTGCTCGATGCGCTTGTACCCGCGGATGGACGATCCGTCGAACATCATCTCGTTGTCGAGGGCCTTGGAGATCTCCTCGACGGGGATCTGGACGTTCTTGAGGTGGCCGTACAGCTCGGTGAACTGCAGCCGCACGAAGCGGACGTTCTCCGCCTTGCACTTCGCGAGAAGTTCCTTCTTGGTCATGTGCGTCTCCGTTTCCTGCGGCATCGCCCCACCGGGCACGCCGCGACGGAGGGACGCCTCGTCGCGTCGTGGGCGACGCCATTGCCGACCACGAGCGCAAGGTAGCACACGGGATCAGTGGTCGCGATATCCTGACGTTCCCCCGGCCGGGGTGGCGGAACTGGTAGACGCACCGGACTCAAAATCCGGCGTTGGCAACAACGTGCGGGTTCGAGCCCCGCCCCCGGCATCCGCGACCATCGTCGCCCGTACGCTTGACCGCGTGGCCGATCCTCTGTCCCTCGTCTTCGTGGTCGCGATCATCTTCGTGGCGGCCGCCGTACGCGGGTACAGCGGTTTCGGGTTCGCGATGATCGGCGTGGCCGGAATCTCCGTGTTCGCATCCCCGGCGGTCGCCGTCCCGACGGTGCTCGTGCTCGAGGTCCTCGTCGGGCTGATGCTGCTGCCGCCGGTCCTCCGCCGGATCGAGTGGCGCCCCGTCCTGACCCTGCTCGCCGGCGCGGTCCTGCTGACGCCACTTGGCGCCATCCTGCTGATCCGGCTGCCCGCCGACCTGGCCCGCATCGGCATCGCCGCCGTGATCGCCCTGGCCGCACTGCTGCTCGTACGCAACACCGCACCCCGACCCGCCCCGGGTACTGCGGCGACCGTCGGCGTCGGCGGGATCGCCG
>JBIIFR010000083.1:0-6289 GCA_044237215.1 Gaiellales bacterium | reverse complement strand
CCGGGCATTCGCCGATGGCGATGCGGAGCCTCGACCAGGCGTCGTCAATCCGCTCGTCGCCGTACGAGAACGTGAGGACGCGTACGCGTCGGCCGAGCCCGGTTGCCGCCCACTCGCCCCAGTGACGCGTGCTCATCATCGCGCGGGCCTCGTAGGCCGCGCAGGGGTAGGGAGCCCGGTCGGTATCGGTCGCGTACACCTCCGTCGCGCGGGGGGACAGCCGTGCACTCGGGAAGTCTGCGATGACGGGCAGCGACGTGCCGATCTCTGGCGTGGGCATCGGCAGCTCATCGCTGGCAAGCGCAGTCGCCGAGATGCCAGCGAGCAGCAGCGCCGCAAGCGCGATCACGCTCGTCATCCTGATCCACCGCATCTCAACTGCCATCGCAATCACCGACCACTTCACGCCATCCTGCTCGACTATTCGATGAATACGATGCACGAGCCGTGGGTCGCAATGCAACTCGCCGGTGAGACGCGCCACGAACCGCGCCATCGGTGCGGGGAACCAGATCCACCGGGGCCGCACTACCCCAGCGCCAGCACACGCAGCGCCTCCCGCTCGGGCACGCGTCCCGGCGGATCCTCCGCCACGACGGCACGCAGCCAGATCGCGTCGCCGAGCAGGTCGATCAGCTCGGGTAGGTCGTCGAGCGACCGATCCCCCTCGCGCGCAACGACGACGGCACCCCGATCCGCCTCGTAACGATCGCCGAACGGGATGCGGCGGCTGGCCAGGGCGAGCTGCACGGCCGGGGTGAAGCGCTCGCGCACTTCGAGCTCGTCGCCATCGACCGCCAGGGTGAGACGGACGGTCCGCTCAAAGGTGGCGCTCTCGAGGGCGACGCGTTGCCGGGTGGAGTCGTCGGCGACCCAGTCGAGTTCGCGCGCGTGCTCGGTCAGGGTCACGAAGCCGATGTCGGGGTAGTCGGCGTCGAGCACGACGACGGTCCACAGGTCCTCGCCGTCGCCCTCGATGAACACGCCCTCGTGGTCCTCGCCGCCCTCGCCACCGAACGAGATCGCCAGGCACCCGAGCTGGACGCCGCTGCCGTCGGCGAGCGCGCCCTCGACGATCCACGTCCAGCGGCGTTCCGACCCTGCCCGCAGCAGCGGCACGCGCGGGTCGACGCGCTTCGCACGGCTCTTCCGCCAGCCCCGTCGCTTGAGGTAGCCAGCAGGGTTATCGGCGAGCTCACTCTCGAGCCGCACGCGATCCCCGTCGCTGACGACATCGTGATGGCAACGGGCGTGGCTGAGGCGGAGACCACCGGCCCCATCCCGTCCCGCCTCGAGCTCGTCGCCCTCACGATCGATCGCCTCGGAGCAGAGGGCGCAGGTCCCACCCGACCCGAGCCAGAGCTGCTGCTCGAGCGTAGGCACGTCGTCGCCGGCGACGCCCATGAGGAGCGCCTCGCTGATGTGGATCGGCATGGCGCGATCCTAGAGCCGCCATCGCCCGCATGCCAGCGAACGGCTGGGTCAGGCCACGCTCGCCCGATCGGCGAGCACCTGCTCGAGCAGCCACGCGCCCTCAGGCACGATGCGGATGCCGTCGAGGTCGGCGGCCGACTGCGGGCGCTGCAGGCGAATCCAGTCGCGGCCGTTACGGCCTGCGGGGATCAGCCCAGCCAGGTAGAAGCCCCGCTCGCGCAGCATCGCAATCGCGGCATCGCAGTCGAACGAGAGGTCGAGATCGACGAAGAGCGTCCCCGCCTCGCGCGCCTCGTCGGTCCACAGCCTGTGCTCGACGGCGCGGAGGTCACGCGCATCGGAGACCCAGATCGTGGCGCTGCCTGCCTGCTTCCAGTACGTCGGAAGGCCATCCACCTCGAGGGGCTCGACGCTGCTCGGATCCACGATCGCGTAGCCCGCGTCGTTCGCGATCTGCCGGAGCACGTCGGCGTACTGCGCCGGCAGAGCCGCCGTCAGCACCGGTGAGGCCGCGAGCGGCAGCACGGCGTAGAGCAGTGCCCCACGCGCCGAGGAGGCACTGTGATGGGCGCGCTGGGCCTCACCCATGGACGGCGGGGCGCCGCCGACCAGGAGCGCGGTCGGCTTATAGCCAGACCCGATACCCAACCGCTGACTCACGACATGTGCCGTGGTGGACTGCCCGTACAGCGCCGGCAGACCCATTCCCCGAGCGTGCGCGAGGGCGAAGTCGTGCAGATCGTTGTAGAGCCAAAGTCCGCGCCAGTCCTCGGCGATCACCGCCGCCAGCGCCTCGGCCGACTCGCCCGGCCCCATCACGCCGAGCGCGATGTGGCCGACCAGCTCGTCGCCGGCGTACGCGACGATGCTCGTGAGGATGCCGCGCTGCATCGCGATGCCGATCAACAGTGGCCGGTAGAACTCGTCGTGCACGTAGTCCAGCCCGTAGGTGTCGTACAGGAGCTGAGTGATGGCGTCGGCGTCGTCGGCCGTCGCCACACGGAGCGCGATCTCGTCGCGGGTGTGCACATCCGCCGTGCGCCGCGTCGGCTTCCCGGCCTCGTCCGCTCTCCAGCCGTGGGCACAGGCGACGTGGAGCTCGAGCCGCTTGCCCTCCTCCGCCAAATTGTCCAGCGTGGCCAGCGGGTCGAGCTCGCCGGCCGCGGCGAGGCCCGGCGGCAGCGGACCGAATGATCCACCCGCACGACGGGCGGGCCGGCCGCGATCGGATGCGGTCACGCGGATGCCGCTCGCGTCGAGCTCGAGCGCCACCATGATCTCGCCGTCGGTGCGGTCCGGGTACGAGCAGGTGCGACAGTAGTCGACGAAGCAGGCGACCGCGGACTGCAGGCGGGCAGTGGCGTCGTCATCGATCTCGGCCTCGGCCGCGAACTCCCGCGTGACGACCGCGGCCATGCTCGTCGCCGACGGAGACGACAGGAGGGTGACGGCTACGCGACGGGTCATGACCGCAAGCCTAGAACGATCGGTGCTGCCCGGGGACCGCGACGGCCTCCCGTCGGCCAGCGGCAGGCCAAGCGCGATTGATGGCGAAGATCACCGTTCAGGGCATCGATGCCCCCGCGCTTCAGGAGCACCCGTGTCCGATCACGCCGACAATCCACACCACTCGAAGCGCTGGGCGATCCTCGCCGTGCTCGGCATCGCGCAGCTGATGGTCGTGCTCGACTCGACGGTCGTGAACATCGCGCTCCCGTCCGCGCAGGCGGACCTCGGCTTCTCCGACGCCAACCGCCAGTGGGTCATCACCGCCTACGCACTCGCGTTCGGCAGCCTCCTCCTGTTCGGCGGCCGCCTGGCCGACGTCTTCGGGCGCAAGAACGTCCTGCTCGCGGGCCTGGTCGGCTTCTCCGTTGCCTCCGCCGTCGGCGGCAGCGCCCCCAACTTCGAGGTGCTCGTGATCGCCCGCGCCGCGCAGGGCCTGTTCGGCGCGCTGCTCGCACCAGCTGCCCTCTCGTTGCTGACGACGACGTTCACCGACCCCAATGAGCGTGGCAAGGCGTTCGGCATCTATGGCGCCATCGCGGGCGCCGGTGCGGCGATCGGCCTGATCCTCGGCGGCGTGCTCACTCAGTATCTGTCGTGGCGCTGGTGCCTCTACGTGAATCTCGTGCTCGCCATTCCCGCCGCCGCTGCCGCGTTTGTCCTGCTCGTCAACCAGCGCCCCGCCGGCAAGCCGAAGCTCGACCTGCCTGGGACGTTCGCGGTCTCGCTCGGCCTGCTCGCCATCGTCTACGGCTGCACCAAGGCGCAATCAGACGGCTGGACCGCGCCCGTCACGCTCGCGCTGCTCCTCGGCGGCCTCGCGCTGATCGCGATCTTCGTGGTAATCGAGATGCGCGTCTCCAATCCGCTGCTGCCGCTGCGTGTCGTCCTCGACCGCTCTCGCGGTGGCGCCTATCTCGGGCTCGGCCTCGCCTGCGTCGGCATGTTCGGCGTCTTCCTCTTCCTGACGTACTACCTGCAGCTGACGCTGATGTACTCGCCGATCAAGACGGGCTTCGCGTTCCTGCCGATGGTCGCCGGCATCATGGTGATGGCGACGCTCTCGACGGCGGTCCTGCTGCCGAAGATCGGTGCGCGTATCCCCGTCACCGCCGGCATGCTCCTGTCCGCCGTCGGCATGGCGCTGCTCACCCAGATCGGCGTCGATACCGCGTACCTCACGCACGTCCTACCCGGCCTCGTGCTCCTCGGCCTCGGCCTGGGCATGCTCTTCGCCACCTGCTTCGAAGTTGGCACGTCCGGCGTTGAGGCACACGACTCGGGTGTCGCCTCGGCGATGGCCAACACGACGCAGCAGGTCGGCGGCTCGCTCGGTACGGCGCTCCTCAGCACGATCGCGGCCACCGCCCTGGCCGACTACCTCGTCGCCGGCAGCGGCGACCAGATCGCCGCCGCCGTGCACAGCTACTCCGTCGCCTTCTGGGTGTCGGCCGGCATCTTCCTCGCCAGCGCTGTGCTCTGCGGCGCGCTGATCCCCGGCGGTAAGCACCAGCGCGAGCAGACGGGCGCGCCAGCGGGCCTCTAGGCGAGCACGACCGACAGCACGTCCTTCACGCCGAAGGCGATCCAGAGTGCGGCCATCACGAAGCGGCCGTAGCGCATTGCGAACTGGCTGATCGTGCCGAGGCGCGCCCGCATGCCGGCCCCACCGAAGAGCGCGGCGGCGAGCGGCGCGGTCGCCGGCAGCACCACGATGAAGGTCGCCACCCCAAACGCGATCAATTCGTCGGCAAACAGCACGTCGGCTCGCGCCACGGTATGCAGAATCGCGATCAGCAGGACGAATGTCGAGCCGTTGGTGATCATCAGCACGATGCCGGCGATCACGAAGTCGCGCAGCGGGCGCGTGCCAGACAGGAACCTGGCCTCGAACTTCTTCGTCCGCTCCGGGTTGGGCCGAACCACGGCGAGCACGATGCCGGCAACGATCAGCATCACGCCAATCGCGACGTGCGCACGATCGCCCGAGAACCACGCCGGCGTGTCGCCGTCGCGGCGCAAGACCGCGACAAGGAACCCGGCGACGAACAGCACGATCGTCGTGCCGATCACCCCGGCGCTGAACGCCGCGGACTGTCGAATCGCGCGCGGCCCGTCGAGGATCGCGAGTGCGCCCATCAACACGACCGGACTGATCGCCCCGGCGATGGCTAGCGGCACGACCTGGGCGAGGAGCTGCAGCACGGCTAGAGCCTAAAGGCGGTTTAGTAGCCGAGCGCCTTCAGCGGGGCCTTCACACGAACAACATGCGAAGGCGATTCCCACAGTTTTTATTGTTTCCCACAAAAACACGTTGCGTGGTACGTTTGGCCCATGAATGCCTTCCCCCTTCGCGTTGGTGATCGAGGCCGCATCGTCCTCCCAGCCGCGCTGCGACGTGCTTCGGGCCTCACGGAGGGGCAGGAAGTGGTGGCTGTCGTCGAGGACGACGGCCGCATCGTGATCTCCGCTGCCGATCGCCTGATGGATCAACTGCGAGAGGCGTGCGACCGCATGGGACAGCGCGATGCAACGGCCGACCTCCAGCAGTGGCGGGAGGAATCGGAGGCGGATCGCCTCTATCGCCTCGAGCACCCGGACATCGATCCGAAGGGCGCTGCGCGTCGCGGTCGCCAGCTACTGAGCGAGCTCGGACTCGAGTGAGCGACCCCGTCGCCCTGCTCGATGCGTCCGCCCTCGTCGCGGTGCTGTTCCAGGAGATAGGACACGACGTCGTCGAGACGATCCTCGACTCCGGGCGCGCAGCTACGACGTCGATTGCGCTCGCCGAGGCCCTGAACGTCGCTCGACGAAAAGATCACGAGCTCGACGCCTCGACGCTGCGCACCGTCTTCGCGATGAAGGGGTTACGGGTTGAGCCTGTCATCGAAGCCGACGCGATCGCAACTGCTGTCATCCTCGCCATCGCCGATCAGCAGCGCACCACACGCGCCTCAATCAGCCTTGCCGACGCGACCTGTCTGGCGGTCGCCCGTCGGCTCGACGTACCCGTGGTGACAGGTGATCGCCAATGGACGGACCTGTCGCTCGATGACGTAACGATCCGCCTGTTCCGCTGAGACGTACGCCTCCGGGCCAGCGCGCGAGGCGCCGGCCCGGAGGATCGCGCTAGTACGTGATGCGGATCGAGACGCGGCGGTTGCGCTCGCGACCCGACTGCTTCGCGTTGTCATCACGCGGCGAGCGCGCGGCCTTCGTCTCGATCGACGACTTGACCGGCTCAACGCCCTTGGCTGCAAGCGCATCGCGCACGGCCTTGGCCCGACGGTCGCCGAGCCAGCGGTTGTCACCCGGCACGCCCGTGTTGTCGGCGAAGCCGATGAAGACC
>JBIIFR010000082.1:0-6313 GCA_044237215.1 Gaiellales bacterium | reverse complement strand
CTCGCTCGTCACCCAGCAGCCGCTGGGCGGCAAGGCGCAGTTCGGTGGCCAGCGCTTCGGCGAGATGGAGGTCTGGGCGCTCGAGGCGTACGGCGCCGCGCACACCCTCCAGGAGATGCTGACGATCAAGTCCGACGATACGATCGGGCGCGTCAAGGCCTACGAGGCGATCGTCAAGGGCGAGAACATCCCCGAGCCGAGCGTCCCGGAGAGCTTCAAGGTGCTCCTCAAGGAGATGCAGTCGCTCGCGCTCGACGTGCGCCCGATGCGCTCCGACGGCCGCGACTTGGCCGCCGCTGAGGAGGACGACGAGCTGATCCGCGCTGCGGAGGAGCTCGGCGTCGACCTGTCCGCGGACCGCGTCCGCGGCGAGGGCGACGAGGCATCGGTCGACGAGGCCGACGTGATGGAGAACGACACCGACGAGGTCGCTGCAGACGCGACGCTCGACTCGGAGATCGACCTCGCGGCCGAAGCCGGCGATGTTGAAGACGAGGACGCACTGGCGCTCGGCGCCGGTGAGCCCGCTGACGAGGAGGGGGAGCTGTAGGGCGCCCCGGCGACCACCAGCACCCCACCCGCTAAGGAGACATTGAAATGATCGACGTCAGCGATTTCGACTACATCAAGATCGGCCTCGCGTCGACCAAGGACATCCAGTCCTGGTCGAGCGGTGAGGTCACCAAGCCCGAGACGATCAACTACCGCACGCTCAAGCCGGAGAAGGACGGTCTCTTCTGCGAGCGCATCTTCGGTCCCACCCGGGACTGGGAGTGCTACTGCGGTAAGTACAAGCGCGTCCGCTACAAGGGCATCATCTGCGAGCGCTGCGGCGTCGAGGTCACGCGCCAGAAGGTGCGCCGCGAGCGCATGGGTCACATCGACCTGGCCGCGCCCGTCTCGCACATCTGGTTCTTCAAGGGCGTGCCCAGCCGGATCGGCTACCTGCTCGACATCGCGCCGAAGGACCTCGAGAAGGTCCTCTACTTCGCCGCGCACATCTGCACCCACGTCGACGAGGAGGCCCGCGCGGCCGACCTGTCGGAGCTGGAGCGCAAGATCGTCGGCGAGCGCGAGGAGCTCGAGGCTGAGCGCGAGCAGGAGGTCGGCCGCGTCGCCGATCGCCTCAACCGCCGCCGCAAGTACATCGCGACAGGCTCCGAGGACGGCTTCGACGACGACGACGAGTACTGGGCCCGCATGCTCAACGCGTGGGCCGAGGAGCAGGGCTTCAGCCTGGCCGAGGATCGCCTCGCCGGTGGCGGCCTGCTCGCCGAGGTCTCGATGCAGTTGATGGACACGACCAAGAAGGTCGTTGGCGACACCATTCACCGCCTGGCCGTCCGCGAGGACCGCAACCTGACCGCCAAGGAGATCGAGAACATCAGCGGCGTCGCCGCCGATGCGATCGACATCCTCAAGGAGGAGATCAAGCGCGTCCGGGACGGCAAGGGCGCGCAGAAGAGCGCCGGCCGCCGTGTGCTCGAGCAGTCGTGCGCGTACCTCGCGGGCGACGACTCGGCCAAGGGCGCCGAGGAGCTGGCGGGCAAGCTGACTGCCGCCGGTCGCACCCAGAAGGAGCTCGACAAGTACCGCGCGCTCGGCAACGGCCTGCTCGCGGACGTCGTCCGCGCCGCGCCGGATGTCCCGGCCAAGGAGCTTGACGCCAAGGAGCTCGCCAACGACCTCTGCCTGAAGGCCTCCGGCAAGATGACGCGCGACGACCATCGCCGCATCGAGGAGTGGACGGCCAAGGTCGTCGAGATGCTCAAGGACGCCGAGCAGCGCAAGAAGGACGGCCACGAGCTGTACGACGAGCGTCTGCAGATGCTCGACGACGCGTGGCAGGTCTTCCAGACGATCAAGCCGAAGGAGGTCATCGGCGACGAGAAGGTCGCCCGTGAGCTCAAGGACCGCTTCGCCTCCTCGTGGGGCTTTGGCGAGTACATCGGACTCGGCATGGGTGCCGAGGCCGTGCGCGATCTCCTCGCCCGCGAGGACATCCCGCAGCTCGTCGAGGAGCTCAAGGAGCAGATCGCGACCGGCAAGGGCCAGAAGCAGCAGCGCGCGATCAAGCGCCTGAAGGTCGTCTCCGCGTTCCACAAGAGCGAGCAGCGCCCTGACTGGATGATCCTCGAGGTCGTCCCGGTGATCCCGCCGGAGCTGCGCCCGATGGTGCAGCTCGACGGCGGCCGCTTCGCCACGAGCGACCTGAACGACCTGTACCGCCGCGTGATCAACCGCAACAACCGCCTCAAGCGGCTGCTCGATCTCGGCGCGCCGGAGATCATCGTCAACAACGAGAAGCGCATGCTCCAGGAGGCCGTCGACGCACTGTTCGACAACGGCCGCCGTGGTCGCGCGGTGACGGGACCGGGCAATCGCCCGCTCAAGTCGCTGTCCGACATGCTCAAGGGCAAGCAGGGTCGCTTCCGCCAGAACCTGCTCGGCAAGCGCGTGGACTACTCCGGCCGCTCGGTGATCGTCGCCGGCCCGCAGCTCAAGCTGCAGCAGTGCGGTCTGCCGAAGCTGATGGCCCTCGAGCTCTTCAAGCCGTTCATCATGAGCCGGCTCGTCGAGCGCAAGGCCGTGCCGAACATCAAGGCCGCCAAGCGCATGGTGGAGACGATGGAAGGGGACGTCTGGGACGTCCTCGAGGAGGTCATCACCGAGCATCCGGTGCTCCTCAACCGCGCTCCCACCCTGCATCGCCTCGGCATCCAGGCGTTCGAGCCCGTGCTCGTCGACGGCAAGGCGATCCAGGTCCATCCGCTCGTCTGCCACGCGTTCAACGCGGACTTCGACGGCGACCAGATGGCCGTGCACGTGCCGCTCAGCGTTGAGGCCCAGGCTGAGGCCCGGCTGCTCATGCTGTCGGCGCACAACATCCTGTCCCCGGCCAACGGGCGCCCGCTCGCCACGCCGTCGCAGGACATGGTCATCGGCCTGTACTACCTGACCTACTCGAGCATCGACGTGCGCGAGCTGCAGGCAAAGCTCGACGGCGGCGCCTCCAGCAAGGACATCGGCTCGCACGGCACGTTCGCGTCCGCGGAAGAGGTGCAGATCAGCCTCGACCACAACCGCGTGCCGCTGCAGGGTGCGATCATCCTGCGCACCGAGGAGGGTGTCCGCACGGTCACCACCCCGGGTCGCGCGATTCTCAACCACGAGCTCCGACTCGCGCTTGAGACCCAGCTGGGTCGCGAGCTCGACGAGGACGACGTGGCGTTCGTTGACACGGCCATGACGAAGAAGGAGATCACCGACTTCGTCACGACCCTGGTCGATCGCCACGGTCCGTCCGAGGTCGCGATGGTGCTCGACACGATCAAGGACCTCGGCTTCAAGTACGCCACCAAGTCCGGCGTGTCGATCTCGAAGAACGACATCGTGACGCCGCCGGAGAAGCCGCAGATCATCGCCCACTACGAGGGCAAGGTGAAGGCCGCGCACGACCAGTACCTCGACGGCCTGATCACGGAGCAGGAGCGCCACCGCAAGGTGGTCCAGCTCTGGAACGAGGCGACCGACGAGGTCGGCGAGAAGGTGAAGGACAACTTCGGCGAGACGAACCCGGTCTACATGATGGCCAACTCGGGTGCTCGCGGATCGTTCAAGCAGATTCGTCAGCTGGCCGGTATGCGCGGCCTGATGGCGAATCCGAAGGGCGAGATCATCGAGCGCCCGATCCGCGCGAACTTCATGGAGGGCCTGGACGTCCTCGAGTACTTCATCTCCACGCACGGTGCCCGCAAGGGCCTCGCCGACACGGCGCTCCGCACGGCGGACTCGGGCTACCTGACCCGCCGTCTGGTCGACGTGTCGCAGGACGTCATCGTCCGCGAGGAGGACTGCGGCACCGAGCGCTTCGTCGAGGTGCCGGCCTTCATGGACCGCCGCCCGACGTACGAGGTCCGCAGCAGCGCCATCGAGCGCCGCTCGGCGCTGTTCGACGCGCGTCCGAGCGACCAGCTCGCGGGCCGCGTGCTCGCGCAGGACGTCGTGATCGGCGGTGGCGATTCGCTGCCCGCCGGCACGCCGATCAGCCGCTCGTTCGCGGCCGAGCTGTCGGCCGAGAAGGAGCGCCACATCACGGGCGTGCTCGAGAAGATCGATGCCGAGGTCGGCAAGGCCGGCAAGGAGCCCGATCCGATCGCGCTCGCCAAGGCCGTCGGCCTGGACGATCTCTCCGAGATGTTCAAGCGCGAGAGCAAGGGCGAGGATCCGTACTTCAGCCTCGAGGCCGTGGACGACATGAAGAACCCGGAGAAGTTCCTCCGGCGTCTTGAGGAGGAGGGCTACCCGTCCTCGCCGCATGTCGACCGCAACGCGGAGGAGATCCGCGTGCTGCAGCTCCGCACCCTGGTGTGGGCGCTGAACGAGAAGGTCGACGCGGAGTGCACCGTCCCGGTCCGCTCCGTCCTGACCTGCAACGCCGACATCGGCGTGTGCGGTGCCTGCTACGGCGTCATGCCGGCCACGGGCTCGCGTTCGGAGGTCGGTGACGCGGTCGGCATCATCGCCGCTCAGTCGATCGGCGAGCCGGGCACGCAGCTGACCATGCGCACGTTCCACACGGGCGGCGTCGCCGGCTCTGACATCACGCACGGCCTGCCGCGCGTCGTCGAGCTGTTCGAGGCTCGCACGCCGAAGACGCCGGGCGCTGTCGCCCACGTCGACGGTCGTGTGATCCGCCGCGCCAAGCTGACGGGCCAGTTCGTCTTCGTCCTCCCGCGCCGCGATGACATCGAGGTGCGCGAGGTCAAGGGTGAGGGCACCGTGATCTTCTACCGGGGCGAGCGCATGACGCGCTCGCTGCACGAGTGGCTGACCAAGGGCATCCCGTACTCCCGCTCCGCTGAGGAGATCGTCGAGGATGGCCAGATCGTGGTCCGCGGCCAGCAGATCGTGAACGGCGTCCTGTCGGCGCCGGATCTGATGGCGTCCGGTCTCGACCGCGCCACGCGCTACCTGACCGAAGAGGTCCAGCGCGTGTACCGCGATCAGGGCGTGGAGATCAACGACAAGCACATCGAGGTCATTGCACGCCAGATGACGCGCCGCGTGCTCGTCGACTTCCCGGGCGACACGGAGTACCTGCCGGGTCAGCTCGTCGAGGTCAGCGAGTTCGTCGCGAATCGCAAGGCGCTCGAGAAGAAGAAGACCAAGGTCAAGCGGACCGAGGTCCCGACCGGCGAGCAGCAGGTCCTGGGTATCACCAAGGCCTCGCTGGCGACGGAGAGCTTCCTGTCGGCCGCCTCCTTCCAGGAGACGACGAAGGTCCTCACCGACGCGTCGATCGAGGGCAAGACGGACAACCTGCTGGGTCTCAAGGAGAACGTGATCATCGGCAAGCTGATCCCGGCCTCGACGGGTCTCAAGCAGTACCGCAACATCGAGATCGAGCCCCGCGACCCGTGGACGCCGGAGATCATCGGCGCCGTGGTGATGGACGAGGAGCTCGGCATCATCGGCGAGGAGATCGAGCCGATGATCGGCCTCGAGGAGCGCCTCGACGGCGACTCCGGCCTGGCCTAGTCACAGCGAGGAACAGGGCCCCGTCTCTCCGGCATTCGCCGGAGAGACGGGGCCCTTTTTTCGTTGGTAGGAACTGAAAACGGGTTCAGATGCGACGAACGGGTCTGACCCCTTTGTCGCATCCCGCTCCGGAGCGCGAGCGGTCCTCGATCGCGCCGCATCGTTCCACCGAGCGAGCGGCCCTTGGCCGTGCCGTCCCGTCCCGTGACCGGCACCCGAGCGGCCGTTGCTCGCGCCGTGCCGTGACGGGCGCCCGAGCGGCCGTTGGTCGCGCCGTGCGGTGGCTGGCACCCGAGCGGCCCCTGCTCGCCCCGCACCCTTACCGGCACCCCAGCTTCCTTGCTCGCCCCGCACCGCCACGCACCCCCGAACCCTCAGACGCGCGCCAGCAGCTCCGCCACCGGCACCCGGTCCGCCGCTGTCGCCGGCCGGTGGATGAACGCCACGCGTCCCTCCGCGTCGAGCACGACGTCGGCGCCGAGCTGGAAGCCGTCGTCACCGCGGTGCTTCATCGCGAAGCGGCCGTGCCGCAGCTCGCCGGCCGCCTCGCGCCACGAGCGCGGGTCGAGCAGCAGGTTGCGCGGCGTGCCACGGCCGATGCCGAGCGCGCGGTAGAGCACGCGCTCGTCATCGCCGATCACCGTCACGTCCCTTGCGTTGTTCGCCTGCCGCCAGCCCTCCGCGCGGCCCGCCGAGATGGGCAGGACGATCAGGAGGTCGGCGCCGGCGGCGCGAATTGCGGTCTTGGCCTCCACGGCACGGCGGAGGTGGC
>JBIIFR010000081.1:0-6374 GCA_044237215.1 Gaiellales bacterium | reverse complement strand
ACCGTGATCCCACCGAACGTGAACGAGGTGTTCGAGAACGCTGCCGTGCTGTCCGACTGGCGGCTCTTGGGCGCGCCGCTGCAGCTGGTCGATGCGCTCGAGAGCTCTCTGAAGGTGACGGACGTGCTGGGGCCAAGGGGCACGTTGACCGGTGCGGAGCCAGCGGATTTCTTGAGAATGTCGCAGTAGGCCACGCCATTGGCAGGCGCGCCGACCGAGACCGTGGCGACGGCCGTGCTGATCTGGCCCGTCTTGTCGGTGACGGTCAGCTGATACGTGTTGATCGATTGCCGCTGCGGAAGCGTTGTTGTCAGTGTCGCCTTCTCCGCGTTTTCGAGCACCGTCGCCGTGCCGCCGATCTGTGTCCACTGGTACTTCAGGTCGCCCGTGCCACCCGTGACCGTCGCGGCGATCGTCGCCTTTGCTCCGAGCGGTGCCGCCGTCGTCGCGCCACCCGTGAAGCTGATGACCGGTGGCGCGCCCGGCGGTGCGACGCTGACGGTGGCCGTTGCCACGGCGCCCTTGGAATCGCGCGCAGTCACCTGCACCTGCACCGCGCTCGTGACGCGGGGGACGGTAATGCGGGCGACCGCAGACGTCGCGCTGGCGAGCGGTGTCGCCGGGCCTTGGGTCTGTGACCACCGATACGTCACCTTGCCCACGCCGCCGGTGGTGTGGGATACCAGCGCAATGGACTTGCCGGGAGGGGCAATCAATTCGGGTGCGCCGGCGATCTTGACGTTGAGAGCGATGGGAGCGCTGCCCTTGGGCTCGACCTGAACGGTCACGGCACTACGCGCAGTGTGTCCGTCCGCGTCGGTGGCCGTGACGGTGAACGCGAGATACCCAGGGGTGCTCGGTGCTCGCAGTTTGGCGGTTGCCGACGTGTCGCCCTGGATGGTGACGCTCGCACCACTTGTCTGCTGCCACTTGATGGTGTGCCTGCCATCGCCACCCGTGACGGTCGCCCGCAACTCCACCTCGGTGTCGGGGTAGGCCGTGATCAGGCCGGCTCCCGCGTTCACCTTGAGGAGGCCCTTGGCCTGCGTCTTGGCGTTGGCGGCGTGCTTCGCCTGCTGCTTGAGCGCGGCGCTGGCGGCCTGCTTCGCACTCTGGGCGCGCTTCTGCTCGGCCGCCTGCTGCGCGGCCTGCTGGGCGGCACGCTTGGCCGCGGTCGCTGCCGTGGCGCCCGACTGCTGCTTCTCGCTGCCCTGCGTGAACGGGGCCTTGGCGGCGGCGGAGACGGTGACGACCTTCGTCTGCGTCGAGCTGCCGTCACTGATCGTCAACTCGAAGACGAACGTCGTCCGCTTCGTCACCGCAGGCACCAACGCCCGTGCGACGGCCGCGGTCGGGCTGGTGATGCGGACGACGGGCGCCACGCCATGACGGGCGCAGTCGGCGAGCTCATCGCTCGCGCTCGTGCAGCGCTGCTTCCACTGATAGTCGAGGGAGACGCCGTTGCCCACGCTGTTCGAGCCGGTCAGGACGACGGAGCGCAGGTGCTTCGGGCGCTTGGACGGGGCCAGCGATTGCGGCGAGGCCTCAGCGGCAATCTTGATCGCCTTCCGAATCGGCAGGCGGAGGTGGGAGACGCCGTACTCGTAGGTTCCGCTGCCCACCGTCGAACCCGTGGCGCGCCACAGCAGGGGCTTCGGCTTCGACGTCTCGCGGGCTGCTCCGACGGCCTTGATCGTGATGTGCGCGACCGGCGTCTTTGTGCGTCCGGGGAGGGCGGCACCGAAGGTGCAGGTGGCACGACCGGACGTCGCCGTGCAGGTCCAGAGGTTGCCGTCGATGCGCTCGATGACGATGCCGGCGGGCAGCGCCATGGCGACCTTGATGTTCTCGACCGAGGTGCCCTTCGGCTGAAGGTTGACGACGCGGAGTTCGATGTCGCCCAAGCCACCGACGTCGGGGATGCGCTTGATGTGCGAGGACACACGGAGCGTGCGGTCCGTCGGGATCACCTTCACCGGCACGGGCACGGTCTCGTCGCCCGGCTCGTTCTCCACCGTCGTCGTGATCAGCCCGAGCGCGGCGAGCTTGGTGACCCTGCGCGGGATGACCGTGATGGTGACGGTGCCGATCTGCTGGCCGGGAGCGACGGTGTCGGCGGTGGTGATGGTGCAGACCAGTGGCTTCAATGAGCAGGTGCCGCCGTTGCTCGCCTCGGCGTTGACCAGCGTCACGCCGCTGCCGATGGGTTGGGAGATGCGAACCTTGTCGCCCTGCGGGACGACGTTGCCGCCGCGGTTCGCAATCTGCACGCGGTAGGTGAGGGCGTCGCCGACCATGACCTTCGTCACGGACCCGTTGCTCCAGGTGCGCCACCCACCGTTCGCGCGTGCAAACTGCAGGGTGGGCGTAGCCTCCGGGTCGCCGATGTCCTTGATCGTCATCGGTATCGAGCGCGCAACGGGGGCTCTGGCGGCAGTGGCGCTCGGCATCACCCGCAACCGGCCTTGTCCCACGCGAGCATCGGTGGCTGCGCTGACGGTGACCTTGAGCACGGCGCGTCTGCCGGGTTGGATCGTCAGGCCGGTGGCGACGCAGGCAGCGCTGCCCGTGCCGGCGGTGCACGTCCAGGCCGGATCTTGTGTGGTCAGCGTGGTGTGCGTCGGCAGCGCAATCTTCAGGCCGACATTCTTGGCTGGGGTTTGTCCGATATTGCCAACGCGAAGCGTGATGGTCTGTGAGCCGCCCTGCCGGACGTCAAGTCCCTTGCCGGCGAGGATGTGCACGTCGAGACGAGCCGGCGTGAGGTGCCGCAAGCGCCAGCGGAACGGGAACGTCTGGCAGCGCTGCCCGCCGTAGCGCTTCGTCGTGCGACCAATCTTCTCCATGGTCGTCCACGAGGCCTTCGTATCCAATTCCCACTCGTAGAACATCTCCCGCTCCTTGGCGGAGTCTCCGGAGAGGGGGTACCAGGTCACGATCACGGGCTCGCTCATGGCGCCGAGCTCGAGTCGTTGACGCGTCTTGCAGCGGGTTGGATTGGGGGTGTTCTGGGTTGTCTGGTCACAGGACCAGCCTGCCCCGGTGACCGTGAACGGAATATCCGGGTCCATGTGGGGCAGAACCTCGTCGAACCACAGTGCGGGCTGCTTGCCGACCGGCACCGCGGGCAAGCCGCCGATGTTGTGGAAGACCAGCCGGAACGACCGCTTGTGACCGAGGTTCGCGAGCGGCTGCAGCGTTGTGGTCAGGCGCGGAAGCTGATAGCCCTTGGTGGCAATGGCGGGGGTCCTGGTCGAATCGGACAGCGTGCCCATCACCGTCTCGACGGACATCTCAGCGGTGATGTCGCCAAGGGTGGTCGTGATCTTCGTCTTGTCGGCGCCGTCGACCTTGACGAGGCCGTCGGCAGCGCGCACCACCATGTAGATGCGCATCCAGCGAGCAGAGCGCAGGACTGCGGCCTCTGTTGGCAGGCGTGTCTTGACGACGCAGTGCACCTTGGCGGCGTCGGGGGCGCAGGTCATGCCGTACTCCCCCTCGATGTCGTCGGTGTACGCCGAGGTGGACCTGACGAACGTGAGTCCCGCGGGGAGCGTGGCAGTGACGCGAAACGACCCGGCGGTCATGCCGTGCGCCATCTGCCCCTTTGGGAGCACGTATTTGGCGGCGATGGAGATCACGCCCTCGCGTCCCTGTCCGAACAACAGGCTCGGCTCGCTCACGTCGCTGCCGGGACCCGTCTGCGTGGGCGGTCCGGTGGGATCGCTGTTCGGGGTGACGCTGCTCGTGCCGGTCTTCGAGGCTGCTTCGATCACCACTTCGGCGTACGGATCAACGGTCTCGCTGGCCCCTGGGCCCGGAGACAGCGAGCTTTCCTGCGCGACGGCGATCTGGGGTGCAGCAACAAGGCTGCAGGCGAGCGCGCAGCACACGAGTGCCAGTTCCGCGAATCGCTTGGTAAAGGGCGTGGTAGCCAAGGGGTTTCCGCGGCGCTTCCCGCGCGGTTGGTGAAACATACGTCGTTAACGTGTCAATAACAATTTGGTTCGTCAAGTTTGTGGGCCGGCTTAACGCGCCGCGGCGCGCCTGAACCGACGCGGGGAACGTCGCTCCGTGGCGGCTATCGTGCAGGGATGGCAATGCCGGAGACCATTCCGTTTCTGGCCGATCGGCCGCTGGCGCCGCTGGACGTTGCGGATATCGAGCGACGCGCCCGCCTGCTGCCAGGGGTGCTGAGCGTTCAACCCGGCCGGTCCAACGATCAGATCGAGGTCACGTACGACCCGGACGTCGTGCGGGCGGTGGTGGTTCGGCTGCAGTTGGAGAGCCCCTACCTGCGCTTGGCAGGGCGGGATTCGCTGAGCGCGCGCCTGCGCTCGGCGCTGGCTCCCCAGCGGCTGCGTCACACGCTGCGCCTGCTCGTGCAGGCGCCAAACCGCGTGGCGATCGCGTTTGTCGCGATCACGCTCGGCCTGCTCTTCGTCGGTGTGATCGTGGAGCGATTCTCGGCGACCGCAGCGCTGCCGATTTGGGCCCTCGCCTACTTCACCGGCGGCTGGTTCTCGCTGCGGACGACGCTTCGCTCGTTGCGTCAGCGCAAGCTCGACGTCGATCTGCTGATGCTGATCGCCGCCGCGGGCGCCGCCGCCGTCGGCGCCTACTGGGAAGGGACAGTGCTGCTCTTCCTGTTCTCACTCGGCAATGTGCTGGAGGAGTTTGCCCTGGGGCGCACCGAGGCGTCGATTCGAGCCCTGATGGATCTGCGCCCCGAGGTCGTCGTGGTCCGGGCGGAGGATGGCAGTGAGCGCGAGGTCGCCATCGACGACATCGAGGTCGGCATGATCGCGATCGTGCGGCCGGGCGACCGGATTCCCGTCGACGGCACGGTCGTGGTGGGGCACTCCGCGGTCGATCAGTCGGCGATCACCGGCGAGTCACTGCCGGTCTCGCGCGACACGGGTCAGGAGGTGCTCGCCGGTTCGGTCAACCTGGATGGGTACCTCGAAGTGCAGATCGTCCGGCGCGCCGACGAGACGGTGCTGGCCAAGATGATCAACCTCGTCAAGGATGCGCGCGAGCAACGGGCGCCGGCCCAACGCATGCTCGATCGCTACCAGCCGCTCTACGTGGTTGGCGTGCTGGGAATCAGCGGTGGCGCGCTGGTGATCTTGCTGGCGTTGGGGCACGCCTTTTCCGACGCCTTCTTGCAGGCGATGACGCTGCTCGTGGTCGCCTCGCCGTGCGCACTGGTGATTTCCGTGCCTGCCACCATGCTGTCGGCCATTGCCGCCGGCGCGCGTCACGGCATCCTCGTCAAGGGGTCGGGACCGATGGAGGCGATCGCGACCCTGTCCACGATCGCCTTTGACAAGACGGGCACGTTGACGAAGGGCCAGCCAGCTGTCGTTGAGCTGATGGCAATCGGCGGGGTGACGGAGTTGGAGGTGCTGGCATTGGCGGCCTCGATTGAGCGGCGCAGCGAGCATCATCTCGCGGTGGCGATCATGGCGGAGGCGACGCAGCGCGGGGTTGCGCTGGTTGAGCCAGACGCGTTCACGGCGCGCGCTGGGCGGGGCATTGAGGCGGTGGTGGCGGGCGAGGTCGTGCTGGCAGGCAACCTCGAGTTTCTCGCCGAGCAGGGCGTGGACACCGCGGGGCCGTTGGAGGGTTTTCGGGAGCGCGTGCAGACGGCGACGATCGTCGGCATCGTCCGCGCCGGCGTGCCGCTTGGTGCGATCGCCATCGCGGACGAGCTACGGCCCGAGGCAGCCGAGACGATCCGCCGGCTCAAGGGCCTCGGGATCCGCACGGCGATGCTGTCCGGTGATCGCCAGGCGGTGGCAGAGCGTGTCGCGACGGAGATCGGCATCGACGATCCGCTGGGTGAGCTCCTGCCGGATCAGAAGGTCGATCAGCTCAAAGTGCTGGCGGCACACGGCCGGATCGGCATGGTCGGCGACGGCGTGAACGACGCGCCGGCGCTGGCGGTGGCCGACGTCGGCATCGCGATGGGCGGGCGCGGCACGGACCAGGCGCTCGAGACCGCCGATGTCGTGCTGATGGCCGACCGCCTGCTCGACGTCCCGTACGCGATCGAGCTGGCCCGCCGCATGCGCCGCGTGGTCCGCCAAAACCTCGTCTTCGCCAGTGCCGTCATCCTCACGCTCGCGACCCTGACCCTGTTCGACAAGGTGCCGCTCCCGCTGGGCGTGCTCGGTCATGAGGGCTCGACGATTCTCGTGACGATCAACGGCCTCCGCCTGCTCCGGCGCTGATGCCGACCGGCCGTGGCGACCGGCCGCGGTGATCCCGCAGCAGGTTCGCCGGATTGCCCTGGCGCCGGTCCACGACGACGCGGTAGTGACGGAGCATCAGGTCAGGAGGCCGACAGAGCATGAGCACGGTCATCGAAT
>JBIIFR010000080.1:0-6402 GCA_044237215.1 Gaiellales bacterium | reverse complement strand
ACGGACGGCCAGCTGGCCGCCACCGTGTACCAGGGCATCAAGATCGACAACGAGCTCTACACACGCGATTACTCGAAGTGCATCCTCTGTTACAAGTGCGTTGACGCCTGCGGCGAGCAGTGGCAGAACACGTTCGCGATCAGCGTCGCCGGCCGTGGCTTCGACGCGCGCATCTCGACCGAGTTCGTCGTCCCGCTGCCCGAGTCGGCCTGCGTGTACTGCGGCAACTGCATCCAGGTCTGCCCGACGGGTGCGCTGATGTTCAAGAGCGAGCACGACCTCCGCGAGGAGGGCGAGTGGCGCGAGGAGGAGCAGACGGTCACCACGACGATCTGCACCTACTGCGGCGTCGGCTGCAACCTGGAGCTCCACGTGCAGGACAACTCGATCGTCAAGGTCACGAGTCCGCCCGACCACTCGATCACGCACGGCAACCTCTGCATCAAGGGCCGCTTCGGCTTCCAGCACGCCCAGGCGCGCGACGGGGCCAAGAAGTAAGGGCATGGGCACCGCCGAGCGACCTCCGCTCGCCGGTCCCACCGCCGAGGTGCGCGTGCTCCGGCTCGCGCGCGGCGAGCGGCCGGTGGAGCAGCGCGACCGCGTGGCGGGTGAGGAGCCGCTCGAGATCCGCGTTGGCGGCCCGGGCCAGCCCTTCACCCAGGTGGCGGTGACGATGCGCACGCCCGGCGCCGACTTCGAGCTGGCCGCGGGCTTCCTGCTGACGGAGGGATTCGTGGTCGACAACCACGAGATCGCGGACATCCGCTACTGCGAGGACGTCGAGGACGCCTCCCAGCAGTACAACGTGCTTAGCGTCCGTCTGCGCAAGCCGTTCGACGCGGCGGGCCTGCAGCGGAACATGTTCGCCTCCTCAAGCTGCGGCGTCTGCGGCAAGGCCTCCATCGACATGATCGAGGTCGCCTGCCGCGCGATCCCCGAGGGCCCGGTCGTGGCGTTCGACACGCTGCTCGAGCTCCCCGAGACGCTCCGCGCGAAGCAGCGCCAGTTCGAGCGCACCGGCGGCATCCACGCGACGGGACTCTTCACGCCCGACGGCACGCTGGTCGAGCTGCGCGAGGACATCGGCCGGCACAACGCGATGGACAAGGCGATCGGCGCGCGGCTGATGCTGGGCGAGACGCCGCTCAACGGCTACGTCGCTCTCGTCTCCGGACGCGCCGGCTTCGAGCTGGTGCAGAAGGCCGCCGTCGCTGGCATCCCGATCCTCGCCGCCGTTGGCGCGCCGTCGAGCATCGCCGTCGATGCGGCCAAGCGCCTCGGCGTCACGCTCGTCGGCTTCCTCCGCGACGATCGCTGCAACGTCTACGCGCATACCCAGCGGATCGACGCGGGCGAGCGATGAGCGGCGAACCGACCCCGCGGCGGGCACGCGAGCGCTGGCTCGACGCGCTCGGCGAGGCCGGCTGGCTCGCGCCCCTGGCTTCCGAAGCCGTGGCGGTGGCAGCGGCCGCCGGCCGCGTGCTTGCCGTCGATGCCGCTGCCACCCGCGCGGTGCCCCCGGTGCGGGTCGCGGCCATGGACGGCATCGCGGTGCGCGCGGCCGACACCGTCGGCGCCCCGGTGCTGATCGCCGGTGGCGACTTCGCTCCGGTCGACACGGGCGCCCCGGTACCCGCCGACTTTGACGCCGTCGTGCGCCGCGAGCGGGTCACGCTCGACGGCGCAGGGGCCGAGGTCGCGGCCGCCGTGGCGGCGGGTGCCGACATCCGCCCCGTCGGCGAGGACGTTCCCGTCGGCGAGGTGCTGCTACGAGCCGGGCATGCGCTCTCGCCCTTCGACATCGGTCTGCTTGCGGCCGCCGGTCACACGGCGGTGGAGGTGCGCTGCCGTCCGCGCGTCGCGGTTATCCCGACCGGTGACGAACTGCGCTCGCCCGGCGAGCCGCTCGAGTCGCACCACACGATCGACTCCAACTGCCCGATGCTCGCCGCGCAAGCCGCCGCCGACGGTGCGGTGCCGACGATCCATCCGCGCATCCCCGACGATCCGCACCGGCTCGGCGAGGAGGTGATGCGCGCGGTCCTCCAGAACGACCTCGTGTTGCTCGTCGCTGGCTCGTCGCGTGGTCGTCGCGATCACTCGCGCGATGTCCTCGCCGAGCTCGGCGACATCGCGGTTGATGGCGTCGCCGTGCGGCCCGGACATCCCGTGCTGCTCGCTGTCGTTGGCACGACGCCGGTGATCGGCGTGCCCGGCTATCCCGTCTCCGCGGCCTTCACCTACGAGCTGTTTGCGCACCCACTGCTGTGCGGCCTCGTCGGTCGCCCGGCCGAGCGCTCGTCCGTCGCGGTGATCCTCGATGGCGATGCCGGTGGGCGCGAGGACTCGGAGTGCATGGTTGCCGTGCGCTTCACCGCTGGTGCGGAGCACCAGTTGCACGCCACGCCACTGTCGCGACGGGCCGCCGCACTGCACTCGCTGGCGCAGGCCGACGGCTACGTCATCGTGCCGCCCGGGCCTGGGATCGCGGCGGGTACCACCGTGCCGGCGTTCCTCTTGCGCGATCGCTAGGCTCCGGCCATGTCTACGAAGCGCACCAAGGTCAAGCGCATGCCGAAGCGCGGGCACTACGACCGCCCGACGATCGACGCGATCCTCGACGAGGCGGTCCTCTGCCACATCGGCTTCGAGGTCGACGGCCAGCCGTACGTCATCCCGTCGCTGCACGCGCGCGTCGGCGACGTCCTCTACCTGCATGGCTCGGCAGCGAGCCGCATGATGCGCCGCCTCGCCGAAGGCGTGGCGTGCTGCGTGACCGTCACCCTCGTCGATGGGGTGGTGCTGGCTCGCGCGGTGTTCGACCAGTCGATCAACTACCGCTCCGTCGTAGTGCTCGGCACCGCGGTTGCGGTTGAGGATCCCGCCGAGAAGCTCGTCGCGCTCGAGGCTCTCACCGAGCAGCTTGTCCCCGGCCGCTGGGCCGACGCGAAGCCGCCGACGCGCCAGGAGTTGAAGGCCACGAGTGTCCTCGCCTTGCCGCTCGACGAGGCGAGCGCGAAGGTGCGCAGCGGCCCCCCGGGCAACTATCCCGAGGACGCGGAGGAGTGGGCCGCGACGTGGACGGGTGTGCTGCCGATCACGCAGGTGGTGGGGGTGCCGGTGCCGGCGCCGGATCTGCCGCCGGGCGTTGAGGTGCCGCCGGCAGTCGCCGCCTACGGTCGGCGCTTCGCCCGTTAGTTCGGCACCGCGGCCAGGTCGCCGGTAGCCAGACTCGGGAGCTCAGTCGGTGCCGCTGCTGCGCAGCTCGTCGAGCGTGGCCCACTCGAGCATGCGGGCGTGGGTCGCCTCGAGCACGATGGCGGGCGCGCAGCCCGCATCCTTCGCCTCGCGCCAGCGGTCCGCGCAGAGGCACCAGCGATCGCCGGGCTTCAGTCCGGGGAAGTCGAACATCTCGAGCGGCATCGTCAGGTCGTTGCCGCGCTCGCGTGAAAACGCGAGAAACTCGGCCGTCATCACGGCACAGACGATATGGACGCCCTGGTCCTCGCTGCCGGTATCGCAGCAGCCGTTCCGGTAGTACCCGGTCATCGGATCGAGCGAACAGGCTTCGAGCGGGGTGCCAAGGACGTTGAGGGCCATGGCGGCAGTCTACGCGCGCCGACCGGACACGCTGGGCCCGGATCCACCTTGTCATCCCTTCCGTGCGACGTCTACGCGCAGGCCGCGCGCGGGCCCGTACAGCTCCCGCACGCAGTCGCACCGTGATCCCACGCGCAGCACAGCGGGGGCGCACTAGGTGTGCCGGTGCTGCGACGACCTGGGCGCGGATGCTCGCGCATGGTGTCGGATGAGGGTTGACACCACGGGCCCGGGCCTAGCGTGTCCAACTAGACTGCCGCGCATGCCGACCGTCGAGGAAGTGCTGCGCGCCGGACCGGTGCTGAGTGAGGCATCGATCTTCGAGCGCCTGCGTCGCACGCCCGGGATCGAGTTCGATCCCGAGGTCGGGATCGGCGCCTTGGTGACCGACAGCCGCTGGCAGCCTGCGCTCTGGGACATCCACCGCAGCTACCTCGAGATCGGGCTCGAGGCGGGGCTGCCCGTGCTCCTGCAGACCGATACCTGGCGCGCGCATCCGCGGCGCGTGGCGCGCTCGCGCTATAGCGACCGCGACCTCAACGCCGAGAACGCGCGCATGCTTCGCGACCTGCGGCACACGGAGGCGGAGCGCGGTGGGACCGTCATCATCGGCGGGCTGGTGGGGCCGCTGGGCGATGGCTACGGGGGCGACATCGCGCCGAGCGCGGAGGTGGCGCAGACGGAGATGCGTGCGCAGGTCGAGGAGCTCGAGACCGCGGGCGTTGATGTCTTGATCGCCGGCACGCTGCCGAACGCGGAGGAGGCGCTCGGGATCAGCCGGGCCCTGGCCGCCTCGACGCTGCCGTACATCGTCGGTGTCGTCGTGCGGCCTGATGGCACGCTGCTCGACGCGACACCGCTGCGCGACTTCGTCGACCGTGTCGACAACGGCACGAAGCGTGCGCCGCTCGGCTACGCGCTCAATTGCGTGCACCCCACGATCGCCGGCGAGGCGCTGGATACCGAGCCGATCGGTGCTCGGGCAATCGGCCTGTTCGCCAACGCCTCGGCGCTGTCGCCCGAGGAGCTCGATGGGCGCGACGAGATCGATGCCACGGCGCCGGCGACGTTCGCGGCCGAGCTGATTGCGACCGGGCAGGAACACGGCCTGTCGATCCTTGGCGGCTGCTGCGGGACGGACGCGTCGCACCTGGGCGCCGTGGCGGCGTTGTTGCGGCGCTAGATGGCGAAGGAGAGCGTGCCGCTCTCGTGGTCGAGCAGGCGCTGCTTCGTCTCGACGCCGCCGCCGCCCGAGTAGCCGACCAGCCCACCGCCCGCCCCGATCACGCGGTGGCACGGAATGATGATCGGGATCGGGTTGCGGCCGTTGGCCGCGCCGACCGCGCGGGTCGCCATCTGCTGCCCGATCGCCTTGGCGATATCGCCGTAGCTGGCGGTCGCGCCGAACGGCACCAGGCACAGCTCGCGCCACACAGCCTGTTGGAACTCCGTTCCCTGCGGCGCCAACGGCAGATCGAACGACATGCGGTCCCCGGCGAACCACTCGGCGAGCTGCTGCGCGGCGGCGTCGACAACGGCGCCGCCCTCGGTCGCATCGGCGAGTGCGCTGCCATCATCGCCGGGGAGGATCACGTGGGTCAGCCCGTGCTCGTCCGCGACGGCAGTGACGTCGCCGAGCGGGGTAGAGACAGTCCGATAGGTACATGCCATGCACCCAGCCTAGCCCGTCCACCGGAACTCCACCGAGGGGCCAGACCCCTTTGGATACACCAAGGAGCCAGACCCCTCTGTGTAAACAACGGTGTCTGGCTCCGCTCTGAAGCTCAGCGGCCGGGCATGAAGCGCCGCACGAGCCGGACGCGTCGGGCGGGCCGGCCGCTGCGCTCTTCGGCCTCGTCGGCGGACAGCAGGATGGCGGAAATCGACTTGGCGGCGATCGCGCGCAGCGGCTCGGGTTCCCACTTGCGGCAGGTATGGCCGACCCACGGCAGGGTCAGCAGCTCGGAGTCGCGCCGGAGGATCAGGTCGGCGAGTGTGCGGCCAGCGATGCTCGTGCCGGTCAGCCCGTGGCCGGCGAATCCGCCCGCGCTGCCGAGGCCCGTCGACGGGTCGAAATCAACCTGCATGCTCCAGTCGCGCGGGGCGGCGAAGGAGCCGCCCCAGCGGTGCTCGATCGCGGCGTCGCGCGCGGCCGGGAAGTGGAAGCGCAGCGCCTCGTCGATGCGGGCGAAGATCGCCTCGCTGTGATCGTTCGCATCCGCGATGCGATCGCCCCAGTAGTACGACGTCCCGCGGCCGCCGAGCGCGATGCGGTTATCCATCGTCCGCTGCGCGTAGAAGAAGTGGTAGCGCTGGTCGGCGATCGGCTCGCAGTTGTCCCAGCCGAGCTCGTCCCAGACGTGGTCGGGCAGCACCTCGGTCTGGAGCATGTGGGAGTACACGCGCAGGTAGCGGCGCTTGCCCCCGGGTAGATCGCGGGTGAACGCCTCGGTCGCGCGGATGATCACGTCGGCCTGCACCGTGCCCTGCGGGCAGACGAGGCGCCCGCGCTCGATCGCCGTGACCGGCGTCTGCTCGTAGATCGTCACGCCGAGCTGCTCGCAGACGCGGGCCAACCCGCGCGTCAGGCGCGCCGGGTCGATGCGCGCGCAATGCGGCGTGTACGTCGCGGAGACCGCGCCGTGGAAGCGCACGCGCTCTTGCAACTCGGCGAGCGAGATCTCCCAGACATCCGTCTCGGTGAAGCCCCGCTCACGGCGGCCCGCGACGCCGGCCACGACGCGTGCCGCCTGCGTGGGGGAGGTGGCGATGCGCAGCGCACCGCCCTTGTGCCAGCCGCAG
>JBIIFR010000079.1:0-6421 GCA_044237215.1 Gaiellales bacterium | reverse complement strand
GCCCACGCCGCGGCGGCGACCGCGACTGCGACCACGAGATTCGGCAGGATCAGTCGTGGATAGGCAATGCCTTCGGTCCCCTGCGTGAGCACGCGGACGACGGCCCGGATGACCATGGCGTAGAGGACAAGCCCCGCGATTGCGAGCGGGTAGAACGGCCAGGGACCGAGAGCGACGTGGCCACAACCGCGAAGGAGCGGCCGCACCACTCCGCGCTCATGCGGCATCAGTCCTCCGCTGCGGGCTCACCCGCGGCGGGCATCAGCCGGAGGTACTCGAGGACGGCCCCGGTCCGCAGATCGGTGCCGGGCTGAGGCTCGGGCACGAGCACGCGGTACGCGAGCGACAGCTCGCGTCGCACCGAGACGTGCGCGAGATGCAGGCGCTCGGCAATGCCGACCGCGTCATAGCCGGAGGCGGCGAGCGCCATGACCTCGCGCTGGCGGGGCGTCAGCTGCGCGAGCACCTCGGCGGCGGGCCTGGCCGAGAGGGCCGTGGCAACCAGTTCCTGACCGGCGACGGCCAACTCAAGCACCTTGACGAGGCGGGCGATGCTGACGTCGCTGCCCTTCTGCACGAACGACCAGCCGTGACGCTCACGTGGCGGCACGGCATCGTCGATGTTCGGCACGCGGTGCTGCGAGAAGATCACGATCGGGAGATCCCGACGCGTGGCGCGGAGCGCAAGCCCGACCTCGATACCGCTGGGCTGTCCCTGACCGAGCGCGAGATCGATCAGCGCGACATCGACAACGAGGCCGAGGCCGGCACCGTCGATGGCCTCGCGTGGCGACCCGAACGCCTCGATGTCGGCGATACGGCGGTGCGCCCGGAGCTGGGTCGCGAGCATGTCGCGGAGCATCGGATCGTCTTCCACGTACAGCACGTGGAGCGCGCCGGCCTTCACGGGTGTGGGGGAACCTTGCATCTCACCGGTGAGTTTGCCATCTCAGCGCGCGCCATGCCCACCCGAGACGAGAGATCACCAGAGAGTCGCTACACCTGTAGCAGCGCCAGTTTGGCCCCTGGGCGTCGCAGGCGCGTTCCCGAGAGCCGCCGAATTCCCGCCGTCGGAGCGCTGACCGCCACTCGGCGGCACCTCCTCAAGAGCCGCACAAAGGCAGAGGCAGTCTGCTTTTGCGCGGCGGCGCGCTGGAAGCCAACGCTGGACGATCGGGGACGCTAGCCCTTCGGCGTCGGAGGAGCCGAGGCGAACATGCCCTTGTACAGACTCTCGCCGCCGTCCAGCACGAGCGTCTCGCCGGTGATGTACCCGCCCTCGTCCGACAGCAGAAAGCGCGCGCTGTTGGTGATGTCCTCGAGCGTGGCGAAGCGGCGCAGCGGGATGTTCTGCGTCATCGCCGCGCGGATCTCCTCGGTCGGGAAGAGGTTGGCCGAGGCGGCCTCGGTCTCCGTGGGGCCCGGGGCGAGGCAGTTGACGCGGATGCCAAGCGGCGCCCACTCGACGGCGAGCGTCTTGGTGAGGTTCCAGACCCCGGCCTTGGCAGCGGCGGAGTGCGCCGTACTGGGGTTGCCGGTCCACGCGTAGGTCGCGATGATGTTGAGGATCGAGCCGGTGTCCTTCGCCGCGTTCGGGAAGCCGAGCCCGAAGGCGCGCGAGCAGTAGAACGTGCCGTTGAGGACGATGTCGATCACGGCGCGCCACCCGTTCGGCGACATGTCGATCGCGTTGGCGACGAAGTTGCCCGCCGCGTTGTTGACGAGCGTGTCGGGCGCGCCGAACGTCGCGGTGGCGCCGGCGAAGAACGCGTCGACCTGCTCGGGGTCGCGCACGTCGCACTGGAAGTGCGCGCACTCGCCGCCGGCGGCCTCGACCAGCGCGACGGTCTCCTCGAGCGGCTCGGGGCGGCGACCGCAGATCGCGATCTTCGCCCCGCGCGAGCCGAGGTCGATCGCCATGGCGCGACCCATGCCACTGCCACCGCCGGTGATGGCCACCACGCGTCCGTCGATTCCCGTGCTCATGCGTCAGCCTCCATCGTGTCGGCGGTGTCCCCGCCCAGAGGCACAAGGTACTGCTCCACGACGTCGTCCGCGAAGGCTCGCGCCGCACCCATGGCGCCCTCAACGTTCTCGCGGAAGCGATCGGGAGCGCCCTCGCGGGCGAGGATGCGGATCGCGCCCCACAGCTGCTCCGCGAGCGGCTCGAGGGGATCAAGCTCCCCGCCGGTCAGGTGAGCGGAGACCTGGCCGGCCGTCTCCTTGAGGAGATCGAAGCGATCGCCGATCAGCCCGGCGGCCGCGGCGAGGCTATCGAGGTAGCCGGGCTCGGCGATGCGTACCCCCTGCACGAGCGGCTGCAGCTCCTCGAGCGCCTGGTACATGGCGTGCGTGGCGAGGACCGCATCGTCTTCGCCGAGCTCGCCCGCCAAGCGCCAAGCGGCGGCCAGTGCCGGCAGCGCAGCGTCGATCGCCAGCGCGGCGGCGGTCTCCTCGGCGGCCTCGCAGATCGCGGCGAGCTCGACGACCTGGCGGATTACCGCACGCTCCTCGAGCGGCGCTCCCGCCTCGTCGATGATGATCCAGCCGAGTGTCTCGCCCTGGGGGACGGCGCAGATGAACACCGCGCCGCGGCGCCGGTCGCGGGCGGGCACGACGGCCGTCGGCGGCAGGCCGAGGCGCTCCTCGATGTGGGCCGCAGCAGCCTCGATCGCGAAGGGTTCCATGCCGCGAGAGTAACCGGAAACACCCTTCTCCCGGGCAGGCGGCGGTCCCGGGGACGGGTTGGGGTAGGATTGAGCACATGGCACAGACCTCTGAGCAGCAGGCACCCACCAGCACCATCTCCGACGCCGTCGTGGAGTGGCGCCGGGAGACCTTGGAGCGCGCCGGACTCGACACCGAGCGCGCTGAGCGCATCGCGGCGTCCGACGCGGATCTGCATGAGGCTGTGCGCCTCCTCGAGCAGGGCTGCGCGCCCGAGCTGCTCGAGCGGATTCTGCTCTAAGCCGCACCGAACGCAGCGGGGACGCCGCCCGTAGGCGACGCCCCCGCATTGCGCGAGTCTATGCTGAGGCCGCGTTCTTGGGCTTGAGGACCACCACGATGTAGATGATCGCGGCGATGGCGCCGCCGACGAGTGGGCCGGCGATGTAGATCCATCCGTCGGACCAGTTGCCGGAAACGAGCGCCGGGCCGAACCAGCGCGCGGGATTCATCGCGGCACCGGAGACGGGGCCGCCCATCAGGATGTCGAAGAACACGACGAAGCCGATCGGCAGCCCGGCGACGATCTTGAACGCGCCGCGGGGATCTACGCCGACCGCCATCACGACGAAGACGAGGAAGAACGTCAGGATGCCCTCGACGAGGAGGCCCTGCCCCGGCGAGTACACCTCGCCCAGAGCGGGCGTGCCGAGACCGGTCGCGTCCTTCACAGCCGTCGTGTAGATGACGGTGAGGGCCAACGCCGCCACGGTGGCGGCGACGAGCTGCGTCACCACGTAGGCGACGAACTCGAGGGGCTTGATGCCCTTGCCGAGCAGGACGCCGAGCGAGACCGCCGGGTTGAAGTGGCCACCGGAGATGTGCCCGAGGGCCGAGACCATCACGGCGAGGACGAAGCCGTGTGCCGCCGCGATGCCGACCAGTGCTCCACCGGTTGGGTCCCACTGCGCCATCGTCATGATCGCGCCTGCGCCGATGAAGATGAGTGCGAAGGTGCCCACGAACTCCGCGAGCAGGCGTGCTGGTGCGTTTTCCAACGTTGTGCCTCCTGCGGGATCCAGCCCCGCGTCGATTACGGCACGCCCTTCGCCCGTATTCGTCATTTCCCTGCCACTGCGGCGAAGATGCAACAGATGCTCGCCTTCACGCACGACCGCTGGAGCTTTCCGCTGCCTCCCGCCAACCGCTTTCCGCAGGAGAAGTACCGGCTGGTGCGCGAGCGCGTGGAGCGGGTGCCCGGCATCGAGGTGCGCGAGGCCCCGCCGATCGCGTGGGACGACGCGCTGCGGGTGCATGACGCGGAATGGATCCGCCGCATCCGGCATGGCCTGCTGACGCGGCGCGAGGAGGCAGCGCTGGGTCTGACGTGGTCGCCCGAGTTGGCTGAGCGAACGCTGCACGCGACGGGTTCAACGGTGGCGGCGGCGCGGCAGGCGCTCGACGACGGTGTGGCAGCCGCACTCGGGGGCGGGACGCACCACGCACACCGAGCAGTCGGGCGCGGCTACTGTCTGGTCAACGACATCGCGGTTGCGGTATCGCTGATCCGTTTGACTGGATTCATCGGTAAATGCCTAATTCTCGATCTCGACGTGCACCAAGGCGACGGCAACGCCGACTGCTTCGCCGACGACCCCGCGGTGGCGGTCGTCTCGATTCACGGCGCCCAGAACTACCCGTTTGTGCGCGTACCGGGCGACATCGACGTCGATGTGCCGGACCGCACGGGCGACGACGGCTACCTCGCGCTGCTCGACAACACGCTCGCCCGCCTCGATGCGCGCGGCCCGTTCGACCTCGCCTTCCTGCTGTGCGGCGCGGACCCCTGGGAGGGCGACCGCCTCGGCCGCCTCTCGCTCACCGAGGCGGGGCTCGAGGAACGCGACTGCCGCGCGATCACGTGGATCCGCGACCGCAGCATCCCGCTCGTCGTCACCCTCGCGGGCGGCTACGGCGAGCCGATCGAGACGACCGCCGACATCCATGCGCGCAGTGTGGCAATGGCCGCCGAGCGCGGCTAGCCGACAGCGACGCCATCGACGACGCGATCAACTCCAGACCGCCAACCCCTTCATTTCCACGAAGTCCGGCGCGGCCACGAAGCAGAGCTTGCGGTTGATCGCACGCATCGGCTCGTTGCCGATCGCGTTCTCGGTCGTCATGCGTTCGGCGCCCGCCTCGAGCGCCCACGCGATCGCGGCGTGCTTGAGCGCCTGCGCAATCCCGCGCCCCTGCCAGGGCTTGCGCACACCGGTCATCATGTGCCCGATCGAGCGGCCGCGTTCCATCATGCAGAGCCGGCAGTAGCCCACGACGACGTCACCCTCGACCGCGAGCAGATACGCATCGAGCGGTCCGTTGGGGATGTCGACGTCGCGCACGCGCCACTCCCCGAAGGTGCCGGCCGAGACGGGCTCGGGGTCGGGCAGTGCGGCGAAGACCTCAACGGCCGTCTCGTACGCGCTCTGGCGCAGGTCGGGTCGCGCCGCGAGCGACGTCAGCTCGACACCCTCGGGCAACACAACCGGCGGCGCCTCAACGCCCACGAGCGGCAGCTCGACGCACGCCATGCGGTCGTACTCTTCAAACCCGCGCGCGGCGAGAAACGCAATGCCCTCAGGCCGCCCGCCACTGCACGGCACGAGCAGCGACTCCTTGCCGCGTTCGCGCGTGACCCGCCGACACCAGTCGAGCAGCTCTGCCCCAATCCCTTGGCCACGAAACGCGGGCAGCACACCAAGCTCGCACCACACCGTCGGATACTCGGGTGCCTGCACCCAGATCCGACCTACCGTGGCAAACCCCACAGCCTCGCCATCAAGCCACGCCACGACGCGTCGCTGCTCGGGATCGAGCGGTAGCGCGGCGAGCATCTGCGGCACGCTGCGGTCCCACTCGGGCTGCGTCGCAAACAGGAGGTCCGAGACGACGGCGAGGCCGTCCTCGTCGAACCCGACCTCGACGAGCTCGAGGCCGTTCGGGCTCATCGCCCCTTGAAGTTCGGCGTCCGCTTCTCGGTGAAGGCGCGCAGGCCCTCCTTGGCGTCCTCGGTAGAGAAGAGGATCGAGAAGAGGTCGGCCTCAACCATGTAGTTGGTGGCGAGGTCGCCAGCGAGGGCGCGGTTCGTCGCCTCCTTGGCGTACGCGATGGAGACGGGGCTCTTCGACGCGATCAGGCGCGCCATCTCGAGGGCCTTCGGCATCAGCTCGGCAATCGGCACGACGTGCTGCGCGAGGCCGCGGGCCAGCGCCTCGTCGGCCTTGACGCGACGACCGGTGAAGATCAACTCCTTGGCAAACCCGATCGACGTGGTGCGGGCGAGGCGCTGCGAGGCACCCCAGCCGGGCATGATCCCGAAGTCGACCTCGGGCTGACCGAAGACGGCGTTCTCAGAGCAGAGGCGGATGTCACAGGCCAGCGCCATCTCGGAGCCACCACCGAGCGCGTAGCCGTTGACGGCCGCGATCGTAGGAGCGCGCATGGTCTCGAGCAGGTTGGCGCATTCCTGGCCGAGCTCGGCGTAGGCGCGCGCCTCGAGCGGCGTCTTCGTCGCCATCTCGGCGATGTCAGCACCGGCGATGAAGGCCTTCTCGCCCGCTCCCGTCAGAATCAGACAGCCGACGTTCGTGTCGCGGCTGATCGCGTGGAGCTCGGAGCGGAACTCCTCGAGCAGCGACGACGACAGTGCGTTGAGCGCCTCGGGACGGTTGATGGTGAGGATCGCGACGCGATC
>JBIIFR010000113.1:0-5553 GCA_044237215.1 Gaiellales bacterium | reverse complement strand
AGACCGACGTTGTCGCTGCCCGGCGTGGCCAGGTTCAAGCCCGAGATCGTCTTGCCGTTGCCGTCGAAGGTCCCGCGAAACGGCCAGCTGAGCGTTCCGATCGGCCGGAAGTCCTGCGGTGACGTCTCCGTCGCCAGGTCGATGTCGTTCGCAAGCGTCACCGTGCCAACGCCGGTGTAGTTCGCGCAGCGCGAGAACTCGACCATTTGGTTGGCAGTCGAAATCATGATCGAGTCGCCGGAGCAGACGTCGGCCCCCGCCGTCGGGGTGCCCACCGCGAGCGCCACGACGGCGATCAACGGTGCCAGCAGGGCAACGGGTCGCCGCAGGCAGAAGGGGAGCATCATCGCCCGAGAATACCGGAGACCCGCCAAGCAGGAGCGGCGCGGCGTTGGCGGCCCCACAACCACGAACGGCCCCGCCTCCCACGCGGGGAGACGGGGCCGTCGGTGTCGCGAATTAGCCCTGGAAGGGGTGCTTCGCGTCGTACCAGTCGGCGATCTCGTCGAACGTGACCCACTTGACGCCGTCGTGCTTGTTGATGTGCTCGATGATGCGCTCGTGCATGGCCACGACGTGCGGGCGGCCCGACACGTCGGGATGGATCGTCATCGTGAAGACGACCTCCTCCTCCTCGCGGTAGAGGTAGTCGAACTGGTCCATCCACATCTGCTCGATGTCGCGCGGGTTCACGAAGCCGTGCGAGTTCGGCACCTTCTTCATGAACATCATCGGCGGCAGGTCGTCGAGGTACCACGACGCCGGGATCTCGATCAGCTTCGACTCGGTACCGCGCTTGAGCGGCTCCATCCACGTCTCGGCGTCGGCCGCGTAGTCGATCAGCTTCCACGAGTCGCCGACGCGGACGCGGTGGCAGTGGAAGTCATCGTTCATCAGGGAGTGGTCGTACTTGATGCCGTGCTTCAGCAGCAGCTCGTTCGTGATCGGGGAGAACTCCCACCACGGGGCGACGTAGCCGGTCGGGCGACGGCCGGACAGCTCCTCGATGAGGCTGATGCTCTTCAGCATCACCGCCTCCTCCTGCTCCGGGCTCATCGCGATCGGGTTCTCGTGCGTGTAGCCGTGCATGCCGATCTCGTGGCCCTTGTCGGCCACGGCCTTCATGTCCTCGGGGAACGTCTCGATCGAGTGACCGGGGATGAACCACGTGGTCGTGATGTCGTGCTTGTCGAACAGCTTGAGCAGGCGGCGCGTGCCGACCTCGCCCGCGAACAGGCCGCGCGAGATGTCGCACGGGGAGTCGCCGCCCGCGTACGAGCCGATCTGACCGGCGACCGCGTCGACGTCGACGCCGTACGCAACCAGGATCTCCTTCGCCATATCTCTTTCCTCCAGAACGTGCAGGTTTCGGTGATGAGACCGTACCTCCCGCGCTCCGCAGCGGCAAGCGGGGATCGACGCAATGTGGAATGCTCAGGGCATGTGCTCGCTCTGCGGAACCCTCGGCGCGGCGGCCCACTGGTCCGAGGGCGGCGGCGATCGCACGCAGGTCGGCGCGCGCCGCGAGGTGCTGCGCGAGCGGATCCGCCGCGTCGTGCTCCTCAATCGCGTGCTCGCCCCCAGCCGTCTGCACGTCGACGAGTGGGAGGAGACCGCGTACATCCTGCGCGGCCCCACCGGGCAGTCGGTGCTGTGCGGCGACCTGGCCGCCGTCTTCTCCGAGGTGCAGCGGATGCGCGGCACGGCGCTCGACCCGCTCGACCCCGCGCTCGTCAAGGCGCTGTCCGCATGAGCCGCGAGCGCATCCCGCTGACCTTAATCACCGGCTTCCTCGGGTCGGGCAAGACGACCCTGCTCGCCGAGCTCCTGCGCGACCCCCTGCTCGGCGATGCGGTCGTGCTCGTCAACGAGCTCGGCGAGGTGCCACTCGATCATCACCTGCTGCGCGAGGTCGACGAGAAGACCGTCATCCTCGACTCGGGGTGCGTCTGCTGCACGATCCGCACCGACCTCGTCGACGAGTTGCGCGACCTGCAGGTGCGCGTGCACCGCGGCGAGCTACCCGCCTTCCGCCGCGTCGTCGTCGAAACGACCGGTCTCGCCGACCCGGTGCCCGTGCTCGCGACGCTGCTGCAGGACCCCCTCCTGGCGGCGCACTACATGGCCGACGGCGTCGTCACCTGTGTCGATGCCGTGAACGCCCCGCTGCAGGCCGAGCGCCAGCCCGAATGGACCAAGCAGGTCGTCGTCGCCGACCGCATCGTCCTGACGAAGACCGACCTCGCCGGGGCCGACGTCGAACGTGCCGAGACGCTAATCCGGGCCCGGAACCCCGTCGCCGAACTGCTCGTCGGCATCGGCGGCAACGTACCCGCGGCGCGCCTGATCGGCCTGGGCGTGCTGGCCGAGGAGCGTCGTGCCGAGCAGGTGACGGCGTGGCTCAAGGCCGTCGGCGATGGCCACGAGCACGCACACGGACACGACCACCACGCCGGCGTCCACGCGATCGCGCTGCGCTTCGACGAGCCGCTCGACTGGACGATGTTCTCGCTCTGGCTCGCGATGCTGCTGCAGAGCCGTGGCGACGACGTCCTGCGCGTCAAGGGCCTGCTCGACACCGGTGCCGAGGGACCGCTGGTGCTCCACGGCGTCCAGCACGTGATCCATCCGCCGACCCATCTCAACGCCTGGCCCGACGACGATCGCGCCTCGCGGATCGTGCTGATCGTGCGGAGCATCGTGCGCGCCGAGGTCGAGGCATCGCTGCGCGCGTTCGACCGATTGGCCAAGCCGACGGGTGAAATCCTTGCCTGACCAGCGGTTACTCGCCTAGGATGCCGTCACGGGGTCGAAGCGCCCCGCGGGGAATCCACAGAGGAGAGACACATGGCCTGGGACTACGACGCACTCCACAAGGCGCCGCACAGCTACTTCGACGCCGTCGACGCGCAGGACGTCGAGGCGATCGTCGCGCACTTCGCCGATGACGCCACGCTGACGATTCAGACGGCGAACATCACGCACACCGGCAAGGACGAGATCCGCCGCATGTTCACCGACTTCACTGAGAACTCGGTGTTCATCAAGCACGAGATGCGCAACGTCGTGGTCGAGGTCGGCAAGGGCAAGGTCGCCACGGAGCAGGGCTACATCGGCGAGCTGCTCGACGGCACCAAGAACGACATGCACAACTGCAACTTCTTCGACTTCAACGAGGACGGGAAGTTCCAGCGCGTGATCATCTGGATGGCCGGCACCAGCCCGCTCGTCTAGCGCACGATCCGGGTTGCCTCGGGTTGCCGGGAGGACATCACATCCGCACGGTTGTGATGTCCTCCCGGCAACCCGAGGCGACCCGACGAGCGCCTGGTACCCCCACCCGGCGCGCCCTTGAGGAGGGGACATGACCAGCTCGTTCATGGGACGCATCCCGGTGCCGATCCTGCTTGGCATCACCATGTTCTTCTGGGGCGCCGCGTTCAACGCGACTGATATCGCCTTCGACTACGCCCCCGCGGGCATGATCACGTTCCTGCGGGCCCTGTCCGCAACCGTCGTCCTGCTGATCCTGATCCCCGTGCTCGGCGGCAAGATCCCCCGCTCGCGGCGCATCTGGTTCTTCGCGCTGCTCGTCGGCCTCGGCTCCACCACCCTGTCCCTGACGGGCCTCGGTCTCGGCACGCAATACGCCGGCCCCGCCGTCGCCGCGGTGCTACTCAACTCCGCGCCGTTCTTCGCCGTCCTGTTCGCTCGCATCTCGCTCAACGAGCGGATCAAGGCCCTGCGAGGCATCGGCTTGGTGGTCGGCTTCGTCGGCGTCGTCATCATCGTGCTCTCCAACCCGACCGAAACCGGAAGCGGTGGCGACTTCGTCTTCGGCGTGGCTGCGGTCATGATCGGCGCCATCGGCTACGCCGCCTCCAGCGTGATCGTCCGCTACATGAGCGTCAAGGAGATCGAGACGGATCTCTGGGGCTTCACTTGGGCGCAGTTTCTCTGCGGAACGATCGGGATCATCCCCTTCATGCTGCTGTCGGGCGATCCGTGGAGCACCGAGTGGAGTTCACCCGGCTTCTGGGGGGCAATCGCGTTTCTCGGCATCGGCGCACAGCTGATCGCCTACGTCTGCTTCTTCGTCGCCCTCGCCCGCTGGCCCTCGGGTCGCGTGATGGCGTGGTCGTTCCTGCCCCCGGTCGTCGCCGGCGTCATCGAGATCATGCGCGGCAACATCCCCGGGGCCGTCACGCTGCTCGGTATGGCTGTCGCCATCGTCGGCGTCGCGATCGTCAACCACCCCAAGGCCGAGGGCGCCGACGACCATCCCGTCGCGACCATCGACCCCGCTGCCGAGCACGCCGTGGAGCACCCCGAGTGACCGAGGCGCACACGACATGAACGGCCTACTGGGACGCGCACCCGTCCCCGTCATCCTCGGCGTCAACGTCGTGCTCTGGGGCGCGTCGTTCAACGTGACCGACGTCGCGCTCGGGCATACCTCGGCCGGAGTCGTCGCGTTCTCGCGCCCGCTCATCGCCGCCGGGATCCTGCTCATCGCCATGCCGTTCGCCGGCTTCTCGCTACCGCGCTCGCGGAACCTCTGGCTCTATGCCGCCGCCGTCGGTCTCGGGTCGACAACCATCACCATCGTCGGCATGGTCATCGGCACGGAGTACGCGGGCCCGGCCGTGGCAGCCGTGCTGCTCAACTCGGCGCCGTTCTACGCCGTGCTGATGGCCCGCATCGCCCTCGCTGAGAAGATCCGCCTGATGCGCGCACTCGGCCTGTTCATCGGCTTCTCCGGCGTCGTCGTGATCGTGCTGTCGAACCCGATCTCCTCAGGGAACGGCGCCACGCTCGTGTTCGGCATCGGCGCGGCCGTGATCGGGGCGATCGGCTACGCGGCCTCGAGCGTCCTCGTGCGTTGGCTGAGCGTCAACGACCGCCTCTCGGGCTTCTGGGGCTTCACGACCGCGCAGTTCATCTGCGGCGCCATCTTCCTGATCCCGTTCCTACTGCTCTACGGCAACCCGGGCGCGACCGACTGGTCGAGCGGGGAGCTGTGGGCCTCACTCGCCTTTCTCGGCATCGGCTCGCAGCTGATCGCCGTCGTCCTGTTCTTCGTCGCGCTATCGCGCTGGACCTCGGGTCGCGTGATGGCCTGGAGCTTCCTGCCGCCCGTCGTCGCCGCGGCCATCGAGATCGCGCGCGGTAACGTCCCCGGCACCCTCACCCTGATCGGCATGGCCGTCGCCATCATCGGCGTGGCCATCGTCAACCACCCCCGCGCGGAGGACGTCCCCGTCCCGACCGGCGACTTGGAGGAGCACATCGCGTGACCGCCGTCCACCGATCCGCAGTGCAGACGGCATGAACGACACCTCCCTGCTCGCCCGCGTGCCCGTGCCCGTGCTGCTCGCCGTCACCGTGTTCTTCTGGGGTGCCGCATTCAACGTCACGGATGTCGCACTCGACTACACCTCCGTCGGCGTCACTGCGATCTCCCGGCCGATCATCGCCGCGCTGATCCTGCTGCCGCTGCTCCCTCTGATCGGCGGCCGGCTCCCCCGCTCGCCGCGGATCTGGCTCTTCGCC
>JBIIFR010000078.1:0-6491 GCA_044237215.1 Gaiellales bacterium | reverse complement strand
CCGAGCCGACGACCGCTGCGGAGCGCAGGGTCGACGACCTCTTCGGCGTCTAGTCCAGGCCCTCGTAGTCGCGCCGCTGCGGGCGCCGGGTGACGTAGCCGTAGTTGTAGAGCCGCCAGGCCATCGAGAGCGCGGAGACGTTGAAGCGTTCGGCCTGCGCGACGACGTCCGCGCCGTGCACGTCGACGGCGGTATGGATGCGATCTTCGGGCATCAGGAGCTCAGCGGCGAAGCGGTTGGCCTCGCGTTCGCGGATCTGCTCGGGCGTCTTGGCCTGCTCGCGCGCCGCCGGCACGTGATCGTGCGTGCGCGTGACGACGAGGTCGGCGATGTCGTCCTTGTGCAACTGCCAGTGGCCGACCTCGTGCGCGATCGTGAAGCGGCGGCGACGCGGCCAGCGCGCGCCCTCGGCAGCGTTGACGGAGATCTCCCGCTCGCGGATCCGCAGCATCCCCGAGACGCCGTCGTCCAGCGGCGCGTCCTTGACGAGCAGCCCGAGGAACGACGCGGCGATGTCCTCGACGGGCACGACCTCGGCTGCGTCGAGTGGATACACGTCGGCGTAGCGCGCGAGCAGGTCACGCGCCGCGAGGATCTCGTGATCTTCCGTGACAGCCATGACGCCTATCGTACCGAGCGCGCGTGTCATCGGGCCCGGAATTTGCCAATGCTTGGCAGATCTGGATCCGGATCCAGATCTGCACCCGTTCGGCAGATCTGGATCCGGATCCAGATGTGCACCCGCTCGGCAATTCTGGATCCGGATCCAACATTGCACGCGTTCGGTTGACCAGAGTCCGAAACGTCCGCAGCGCTGCTAGTGAACCCGCCGTAGACACCTAGTGAACCAAATGATTCACTAGGTGCGACAACTGATTCATCTGAACCGCCGGATCGATTAGAGTTGCAGCAATGCGCAAGTCCGACCACAGCGGCGGTCTCTACGACCAGCGGTTCGAGCACGATGCCTGCGGCCTCGGCACGGTCGTGCATCTCGATGGCGTGGCCTCGCACTCGGTCGTCGATCAGGCGCTGACCGTCCTCGAGCGCCTCGACCACCGCGGTGCCACCGGCGCCGACCCCGAGACCGGCGATGGCGCCGGGATTCTCATCCAGATGCCCCACCGCTTCCTAGCGCGCGTCGCCGCCGAAGAGGGCATGGATCTGCCCGCCGCCGGCGACTACGGCATCGGCATGGTCTTTCTCCCCCACGACGCCGGCACGCGCCTGCGCTGCTCCGAGATCGCCGTGCGCATCGTCGCCGAGGAGGGCCATCGCGCCGTTGGCTGGCGCGAGGTGCCCGTCGTTCCCGACGCGATCGGTCCCCTCGCCCGCGAGACCGCGCCGCTCGTCCGCCAGCTGATCATCGAGCGCCGCCACGGCTCGCTCGACGCCTTCGAGCGCAAGCTCTACGTGATCCGCCGCCGCATCCAGAAGACCATCAACGCCGCCGGCATCTCCGACGCCGAATTCGCGATCACGAGCATGTCGGCCAAGACCGTCGTCTACAAGGGTCTCCTGCGCGCCACGCAGGTGCGCTCCTACTACCCGGATCTGTCCGACCCTGACGTCGAATCGGCGCTCGCCCTCGTCCACTCGCGCTTCTCCACCAACACGCTCGGCACGTGGGACCTCGCACACCCGTTCAACATGATCGCGCACAACGGCGAGATCAACACGGTACGCGGCAACACGAACTGGCTGTCCGCGCGCGAGCCACAGCTGCACAGCAAGCTCTTCGGCGGCGACCTGCAGAAGCTGTACCCGATCACGGAGGAGCGCTGGTCCGACTCGGCCAAGCTCGACGCCGCCCTCGAGCTGCTCGTCCAGGCCGGTCGGCCGCTCGAGCATGCGCTGGCCATGCTGATCCCGCCCGCCTGGAGCGACAGCACCCTCGACATCGACGACGACGTCCGCGCCTTCTACGAGTACCACACCACGCTGATCGAGCCGTGGGACGGCCCCGCCGCCGTGATCGCTACCGACGGTGAGAAGGTCGTCGCCACGCTGGACCGCAATGGGCTGCGCCCCGGCCGCTGGCTCCGCACGCGGGACGGCATCTGCGTCCTCGCCTCAGAGATCGGCGTCCTGGACATCCCCGAGTCGGAGATCGTCGAGACCGGGCGCCTCGAGCCGGGCCGCATGCTGATGTTCGACACCGCATCGGGCCGGGTCGTCCAGGACCGCGAGATCAAGCGCGTGCTGTCGCGCAAGCGCCCCTATCGCCAGTGGCTCGACCAGTACAAGCTGCACCTCGACGACCTCCGCCCGCAGCAGGGCATCGGCATCGACGAGCAGGCGCTCCCGCTCCAGCACCGCATCTTCGGCTACACCCGCGAGGACCTGTCGCTGCTGCTCACGCCGATGGCCACGACGGGCGGCGAGCCGCTCGGCTCCATGGGCGACGACACGCCGCTGGCCGCACTGACAAGCCGCAACCGCCTGCTCCCGTCGTACTTCAAGCAGCAGTTCGCGCAGGTGACGAACCCGCCCGTCGACTCGGAGCGCGAGCGCCTCGTGATGAGCCTACGCGTCGGCGTCGGGGCGATCGGGAACCTGCTGACGGAGACGCCCGAGCACTGCCGCCGGGTCACGACGCTGTCGCCGATCCTGACCAACGGCGACCTCGAGAAGCTGCGCGCGCTCCGCCGCGACGGCTTCCGCGCCGCGACGATCTCGACGCTCTACCCCGTCGCCGACGGCGAGCAGGGGCTGGCCCGCGCCCTCGAGATGGTCTCCCGCGAGGCCTCGCAACTGGTCTGGAGCGGCACCACGATCGTGATCCTGTCGGATCGCGGCGCCGACGAGACGATGGCGCCGATCCCGCCGCTCCTCGCGACCGCCGCCGTCCACTCACACCTCGTCCGGCAGGGCGCGCGCACGATGTGCGGCCTCGTCGTCGAGTCGGGCGAGCCGCGCGAGACCATGCACATGGCGCTCCTGATCGGCTACGGCGCGGCCGCGGTCAACCCGTACATCGCCCTCGAGACCCTGCGCGACCTCCACGCCAAGGGCGAGTTCGGGGACCTCGAGCTCGGCGAGGCGCGCAAGCGCTACGTCCAGGCGCTCGGCAAGGGCCTCCTGAAGATCTGCTCGAAGATGGGCATCTCGACGATCCAGAGCTATCGCGGCGCGCAGATCTTCGAGGCGGTCGGTCTCGGCCGCACGCTCGTCGACCGCTACTTCCCCGGCACCATCTCGCGCGTCGGCGGCCTCGAGCTCGGTGACATCGCGGACGAGATCCGCGAGCGCTACACCCTCGACGTCGAGCTGCTCCAACCCGAGGACCTCCTCGACGTCGGCGGCGAGTACCAGTTCCGCATCGGCGGCGAGCGCCACGCGTGGCGCCCCGAGTCGATCGTCAACCTGCAGCGCGCCGTGCGCGACGACGCCTACGCGAGCTACCGCGCCTTCGCCGACGAGATCGACGCGGGTACGGATCGGGCGATCGCGCTGCGCGACGTGCTCGAGATCGTGCCGGCGGGCCCGGCGCTGCCGCTCGACGAGGTCGAGCCGTCCAGCGAGATCGTCAAGCGTTTCGTGACGGGCGCGATGAGCATGGGCTCGATCTCGCGCGAGGCGCACGAGACGCTCGCGATCGCGATGAACCGGCTCGGTGGCCGCTCGAACACCGGCGAGGGCGGTGAGGATCCCGTTCGCTCGACACCGGACGCGAACGGCGACCTGCGCCGCTCCGCGATCAAGCAGGTCGCCTCGGGCCGCTTCGGCGTGACCGCTCCCTACCTCGTCGACGCGGACCAGATCCAGATCAAGATGGCGCAGGGCGCGAAGCCCGGCGAGGGCGGCCAGCTGCCGGGCCACAAGGTCGATGACTACATCGCGCGGCTCCGCCACTCGACCCCGGGCGTCGGTCTGATCAGCCCGCCACCGCATCACGACATCTACTCGATCGAGGATCTCGCGCAGCTGATCCACGACCTCAAGTGCGTCAACCCGGCGGCCGACATCTCCGTCAAGCTCGTCGCCGAGGCCGGCGTCGGCACCGTCGCCGCGGGCGTCGCGAAGGCGAAGGCGGAGCACATCGTCATCTCCGGCCACGACGGCGGCACGGGCGCCTCGCCGCTGTCGAGCCTCAAGTACGCCGGGCTGCCATGGGAGATGGGCCTCGCCGAGGCGCACGAGGTGCTGGTGATGAACGATCTGCGCGGTCAGGTGACGCTGCAGGTCGACGGCGGGCTGCGCACCGGCCGCGACGTCCTCGTCGGCGCGCTGCTCGGTGCTGAGGAGTTCGGCTTCTCCACCGCCCCGCTGATCGCAGCCGGCTGCATCATGATGCGCGTCTGCCACCTCAACACGTGCCCCGTGGGCATCGCCACGCAGGATCCGGTTCTGCGCGAGCGCTTCCGCGGAACGCCCGAGCAGATCGTCCGCTACTTCCTGTTCGTCGCCGAGCACCTGCGTGAGCTGATGGCAGAGCTTGGGGTGCGCTCCGTGGACGACCTGATCGGTCGCCGCGACCTCCTGCGCGAGCGCACGGAACGCCCCGACTGGCTCGAGAGCCTCGACCTCTCCCCGCTGCTCGCCCATGCCCGCCAGGCCGGTGAGCCAGCCCCGATCCGCACGAGCCCGCAGGCCCATGCGCTGGAGGACAAGCTCGACCCCGCGATCATCGTCGAGGCCGAGCCGGCACTCGCCACCGGCGCGCCGATCGTGATCGAGCGCCGGATCCAGAACATCAACCGCACCTTCGGCGCGATGCTGGCGGGCGAGATCGTCCGCCGCGTCGGTCCGCAGGGCCTGCCCGACGGCACGATCACCCTGCGGGTCCACGGTGCCGGCGGCCAGAGCTTCGGTGCCTTCGCGATGACCGGCACGGACATCGAGCTGACCGGCCCCGTCAACGACTACCTCGGCAAAGGCTTGTCCGGCGGTCGCATCGCGGTCCGTGCGGCGGCCGACGCCGGGTACGACGTCGCGCACTCGACCTACGTCGGCAACGTCGCCCTCTACGGTGCCACCAGCGGGCAGGCGTTCCTGCGCGGCCGCGCCGGCGAGCGCTTCTGCGTCCGCAACTCGGGTGCGACCGCGGTCGTCGAGGGCGTTGGCGACCACGGCTGCGAGTACATGACCGGCGGCGTCGTCGTCATCCTCGGTCCGACCGGCCGCAACTTCGCCGCGGGCATGTCCGGCGGCGTCGCCTACGTGCTGGACGTCGACGGTCGCTTGGCGCAGCGCGTGAACCCCGCCAGCGTCTCGCTGGAGCCTGTCGAGGCCGCTGCGGATCGCGAGCTCCTCAAGGCACTGCTGGAGGAGCACGTCGCGCGCACCGACTCCCCGATCGCCGCCGCGCTGCTGAAGGACTGGACCGGCGCGCTGAAGCGCTTCGTGAAGGTCATGCCCGACGACTACGCGCGCGTGCTCGCCGAACGTGCCGCCCGCGACGAAGAGGCGGCGATCGCCGGTGACTGACCCCAAGGGCTTCCTCCAGATCCAGCGGCGCCTGACGCCGTACCGCCCCGTCGAGGAGCGTCTCCGCGACTACGCCTTCGTGGCCCCTACGGCCGAGATCGGCCAGGTGCGCGAGCAGGCGCGGCGCTGCATGGACTGCGGCGTGCCCTTCTGTCACACCGGATGCCCCCTCGGCAACCTGATCCCCGAGTGGAACGACCTCGTCGAGCGCGACCACTTCCACGAGGCCATCGACCGTCTGCACGCGACCAACAACTTCCCCGAGTTCACCGGCGCCGTCTGCCCCGCCCCGTGCGAGGAGGCCTGCGTGCTGGCCCTCGAGGACGATCCGGTGACGATCAAGCAGGTCGAGTTGAAGATCGTCGAGGAGGCCTTCGAGCAGGGCTGGGTCACCCCGCAGACTGCCGAGCGCGCGACGGGCAAGCGTGTCGCGGTGATCGGCTCCGGGCCTGCCGGCCTCGCCGCCGCGCAGCAGCTGGTGCGCGAGGGCCACGGCGTCACCGTCTTCGAACGCGACGATCGCCTCGGTGGCCTCTTGCGCTACGGCATCCCCGACTTCAAGCTGGACAAGCACATGATCGATCGCCGCCTCGAGCAGCTCGAGGCCGAGGGCATCGAATTCGCGACCGGCATCGAGGTCGGCCGCGACCTCTCGCTCGAGGAGCTCAAGGCCGGGGTCGACGCCGTCATCCTCGCCACGGGCGCGCAGCGCCACCGCGACCTCTACCTGCCGGGCCGCGAGCTGACCGGCATCGAGTACGCCATGCCGTACCTGATCCAGCAGAACCGCCGCGCCGCGGGCCTGCCGATCGAGGGACCGGAGATCACCGCCAAGGGCAAGCGCGTCGCGATTCTCGGCGGCGGCGACACCAGCGCCGACTGCCTCGGCAACGCGCTGCGCGAGGGCGCAATCGAGGTGCACGAGATCGCCCACGGTCCCACGCCGCCCAGCGAGCGCAACCCGCAGAAGACCTGGCCCGACTGGCCGGTCGTGCTGCGCACGTACGCGGCGCACCAGGAGGGCGGCCAGCGCGAGTGGCAGTTCGTCACCGACGGCTTCG
>JBIIFR010000077.1:0-6494 GCA_044237215.1 Gaiellales bacterium | reverse complement strand
AGCATCTCCTGCGCGATCTCGAGCAGCTCGGAGGCGCTGAAGCCCTGCTCCTCGCCGAGCACGGCGAGCGGCTCCGGCACGGCCGGCATGTCGACCTGCAGCGCGCGGACGGCGCGGATCTCGCGCTCTGTCGGCGGACGGCTCGGCGGCTGCTCGACCGGTGCGGTACGCACCTTCTTGGCTGCGGGGTCACGACCACCGACCATGTCGAGGTCGACGCCGATCTTGAAGAAGCGCAGGGCCGGCAGCGGGCGGATCGACTCCACGTCGCCCATGCGGCCGAGCAGGTCGATCGTCTCGTCGAGGCCGATCTTCGTATCCGGCGGGACGGCGAGGGTGAACCAGAGATCGAACTGATGCTCGCGCTCGTAGTTGTGCGTGACGCCGGGATGCGCGCTGAAGACATCGGCGGCGAGCTGCTGCTTGCCCTCCGACGAGCGCGCGGCGACGAGGCACGAGCGGTAGCCGAGGCGCCGCGTGTCGAAGATGCCGGAGATCTGACGGACAACGCCCTCGCCGCGCAGCTTCGTGATGCGCTCGAGCATCTCGTCCTCGGGCATCTCGATCTCGGCGGCAAGCGAGGCCCACGGCCGCTCCGTCAGAGGCAGTTCGTTCTGCAGGCGGTCGAGAAGTCGGCGATCGTCGTCATCCATGCCCTGCAGGGTTGCTGCCCTCGTGCCGCCTGTCAAACGAACGCCGCACGTCGGCAACCCGTGGTAGCCTCCGAGAGTCAGCCGGGGACGCAGCGTCCCCCGAGAAAGGGTTACCGCCGACATGGAGAACCGCCGCCTCATCGCCACAGTGGTCGCAATCGGAGCGCTTTCGCTTGGCGTCCTGTCCGCCTGTGGCGGTTCGGATGCCGTCGGCACGCTCGGCGGCGAGGTCACCATCGGCACGGGTACCGTCGGAACCGAGACGCCCGTCGACGACACTGCGGCGACGACTGCCGAGGCTGCGACGACTGAGGCCGCCGGCGAGACCACCGCTGCTGCTGCCGAGGGCGATGCCGCTGCCGGTGCCGCGATCTTCACCTCCGCGGGCTGCGGCGGCTGCCACACGCTCGCCGCTGCCGGCTCCGCCGGAGCCGTCGGTCCGAACCTCGACCAGGCGATGCCCGACTATGCGCGCGTGATGGAGTACGTCACGAACGGCAAGGGCGCGATGCCGGCCTACGCGGGCCAGCTGTCCGAGGATGACATTAAGAACGTCGCGGCCTACGTGTCGCAGAACGCCGGCCAGTAGCCTCGTGCCACTGCCGGAGGGTCTCGATCCCTCCCGGATCGAGGGCGTCTTTGTCGATCTGGACGGCACCGTCGTCCACCACGCCGAGTTGCTGCCGACTGCGATCGACGCCGTCGCCGCGCTGCAGGCCACGGGCGTGCCCGTTGTCGTGGCTACCGGACGCATGTTCATCTCGGCCTGCCGCTTCGCTGATCTCCTGAACGCCGCCGATCCGGTGATCTGCTTCCAAGGGGCCCTGGTCGGGCGCCGCTCGACGAGCGAGGTGCTGCACCACGAGCAGCTCGCCGCCGACGACGCGCGCGAGATCATCGCCGCGATCGTTGAGACCGGTGAGCACATCAACGTGATGACCGCCGACGCCTTCTACGTGTCCGAGGACAACGCCGAGGCGCAGCGCTACGCGCAGAGCGCCCGCGTGCCCGTCAACGCCGTCGGCGATCTTGCCGCCTGGCTCGACCAGCCCGTCACCAAGCTCGTCGTGTCCGGCGATCCCGCGCGTATGGATGCGCTGCGCGACGCGCTCGTGCCCCGCTTCGGCGACCGCGCGTTCATCGCCAAGAGCCTCCCGTTCTACCTCGAGGTCGCCGCTCCCGGCGTGCACAAGGGTGTCGGCTGTCAGGTCGTCGCCGACCTGCTCGGCCTCGACCAGCAGCACTGCGTGACGATCGGTGACGGCGAGAATGATCTCGAGCTGATCGACTGGGCCGGGTTCGGCATCGCCGTCGGCGGTGGGCATCCCGAGCTGCTGGAGCGCGCCGACTGGATCGCCCCGTCGATCGATGACGACGGCGTCCCACGGGTGCTGCAGGCGATCGCCGAGGCCCGTTCGGACCAGCGGTAGGCTGTCGGCATGATCGATCTCCGCCTCGTCCGCTCCGATCCCGACGGCGTCCGCGCCGCCCTCGCCCGCCGCGGCGATGCCGAGCTCCTCGAGCCCGTGCTCGCCCTCGATACGGAGCGCCGCGCCCTGCAGGTGCAGGTCGACGAGCTCCGTGCCGAGCGCAACCGCACCTCGGAGGCGATCGGCGAGCTGATGCGAGCGGCCAAGGACGACCCGGCCGCGAAGGCCGAGGCCGAGGCCGCGCAGGCGGCGATGCGCACCCTCAAGGAGTCGCTCGACGGGCTCGAGGAGTCGCTCAAGGACTTTGACGAGCGTCTCACCGAGGCACTGCTCGTCGTGCCGAACCTGCCCCACCCCGATTCGCCGCTCGGCAACTCGGATGAGGATGCCCGCGAGCTGCGGATCGTCGGCGAGATCCCCACGTACGACTTCGAGCCGCGCGACCACCTCGAGCTAGCCGGCAGTGGCATCGACATGGAGCGCGGCGCGCGCACCTCCGGTTCCCGCTTCGGCTACCTGACCGGCGACATTGCACGGCTCTGGTGGGCGATCTCGCGGATGGCGCTCGACACGCTCGCCGACGGCGGCTTCACCCCCGTCATCCCGCCGGTGATGGTGCGCGAGGAGGCGATGTACGCCACGGGCTTCTTCCCGACCGATCGCCAGAGCGTCTACGCGCTGTCGGATGACGACCTCTTTCTGGTCGGCACGAGCGAGGTGCCGCTGGCCGCGTTCCACGCCGGCGAGATGCTCGCGGAGGCCGAGCTTCCACTGCGCTACGCCGGCCTCTCGTCGTGCTTCCGGCGCGAGGCGGGCGCCGCCGGTCGCGACACGCGCGGCATTTTCCGCCTGCACCAGTTCGAGAAGGTCGAGATGTTCTCGTTCTGCCATCCCGACAAGAGCTGGGACGAGCACCTGCATCTGCTCGCAATCGAGGAGTCGATCGCGCAGACGCTCGGCCTGACGTACCGCGTGGTCGACATCGCCGTCGGCGACCTCGGCGCCTCGGCCGCTCGCAAGTACGACATCGAGGTCTGGCTCCCGGGCCAGCAGCGCTTCCGCGAGCTGACCAGCTGCTCCAACTGCACCGACTACCAGGCCCGCCGCCTCGACACCCGCTTCCGTCCTGAGAAGGGCAGCCCGCAGGTCCTCCACACGCTCAACGGCACCGCCGTGACCAGCTCGCGCACGGTGATCGCCGTGCTCGAGCAGCACCAGCAGGCCGACGGCACCGTCGCCGTCCCGCAGGCGCTCGTGCACTACGGCGCGCCGGCGGTGATCAATCCCTAACATAGAACGTCGTGCTAGTATCGAGGAGCTGTGCCAGCGCCCCCACGTCGTCATCTGATCCGATCAGTCGGCCTCGTCGGCGCTATCGGCGTCGCCGTTGCCGGCATGGCGCCAACGCTGGCGATGAACCTCAATCCGCAGCAGCTGGCCGAGCACGTCGGCTCTGCGGTGCCGATCGTATTCATGCTCGCAACCGTTGGCATCGCGCTGATCGCGTGGTGCTTTGCGCGCCTCAGCAGCCTGTACCCCAATGCCGGCGCCGCCTACCGATTCGCCGGCGAGACGATCGGGGCGCGCACCGGGTTTGTCGCCGGTTGGTCGCTCGCCGGCGCGTACCTCGCCTTCGGTGGCGTCTTTATCGGCGGCGCCTCGATCTTCTCCACGAGTCTGCTGGAGTCGACGGGTATCTGGTCGGCACCCAACACGGATGTGATCGTGATCGCCGCGACCACGCTGCTGATCATGCTCGCCCTGGCTCCCGTGCTCCGGGTGACGATCATCCTCCTGGCGGCCGAACTTCTCTCGGTAATCGCGATGGTCGCACTATCGATTGACGTCGTCGGCAGCGTGGATTACGGCCAACTCGGCGTCGGCGCAGCCGACTTGGTCTGGCCTGCCGGCGGCATGAACTTCACCGCCGTGGCGCTTGCACTTTCGTTCGCGCTGCTGTCGTTCGCCGGCTTCGAACAGGTCATGACGCTCGGCGAGGATGCCCGCGACCCGAAACGGCAGATCCCAATCGCGCTCCTGGGGACCGCGATCGTCGGCGGCATCATCTACACACTGATCACCGCAGCTGAGGTGATCGGCATCTACGACATGTCCGGCGGCATGCAGGCGTTCGAGAAATCGCAGGGGTTGCTCCAGACACTCGGCGACCACTACGTCTCGTCCTCAGTCGGCACCGCCTTCGAGGCGTTCGCCGTCGTTTCGGCGTTCGCCGGTGGCCTAGCCGTCGTGGTCTCGACCTCGCGCATCATCTACGCGATCTCGCGCGACCTACGGCCCAGCGGCCGTTTCGCGCAGTTGTCGAAGACCGGTGACGCACCGCGCACAGCACTGATCGCCTGCTCGCTGTCGGGACTCATCGAATATGGCGTGCTGCGCATCGGCTTTGGCGCCTCGGCCGACGATGTCTTCTTCTGGGCGAGCACAGCCGGCGCTCTGCTGATTCTGATCCCGTATCTCCTGATGTGCGTCGGCGCGGGCTGCTCGTTCTGGCGTGTCGGCGGATCACGCCGCTTCGAGGTAGTCGTGCCCATCCTCGCCTGCGCGCTGATCCTCTACACGCTGCGCGCGAGCCTGTTCCCTCTCGGCGAGGGTGCGTATGCCGTGATCCCGTTCGTCGTGGCCGGTTGGGTTGTGATTGCGGTAGCGATCGTCGTCATCCGGCCGGGCATCGTCGAGCGTATCCGCACCGGGCTGCTCGCCACCGATCTCTAGACGGATTTGCCGCGACGCCGGACCAGTCGCCGCACCCGCGGATGCGGCTTGCCCTCGGGACCGATCAGGCCGATCACGAGGGCGCCCAGCAGGATCAGCCCGCCGATCCAGCCGAGCTTCAGCCAGACGACGACGATCGCGGCGGTAGCCGGGACGAGCAGCAGCCACTTCCCGGTCACCTGATGCGTGCCGCTGTGGCGAAAGAAGCTGTCGACCTTGAGCAGCTTCAGCAGCTTCTGCCCGAGGATCAGCAGCGGTACGGCGCTGCCGAACCCCGTGCCGTCAAAGATCGTCATCCAGCCCGGCCAGGCGGCGAAGAGGACGAACAGCACGAGCCGGTGGTGGCGGAACCAGGCGACGTGCTCAGGCTCGATCAGCTCGATCACGAGCACCTGGACGGCGAACACGCCCCAGATCAGCCAGTCCAACCCGAGACAGACGTTCCTGACCGTCGGGTCGGGCCAGACCAACGGCACCAATACGGCGGGCAGCGCCAGCAGCGCGGCGATCGTGGTCGGCAGGACGAACCAGTGCTCGACACGCTCGGCGAGCTCGTGGCGGGTTTCTCTCTCGGCGGCGGCCATCTCCGGCATTGTCGGTGAACCGCGCGCGGTAGCGTGCAGGTCGTGACGGGGCTCGCACCAGGTTCGGGCACCCGCCGGGCGATGCTGACGCTCGGACTGGGCACGCTCGTGATCACGCTACAGGACCCGATCCTGAAGTCGCTGATGGACGGCTACCCGGTGATGGAGGCCGTCGCCATCCGCTCGGTTGTCGCGTTGCCGATCTTTCTTGTGCTGCTGCACCGCCTAGGCGGCTGGCGCGTGGCGTTCCTCGGCAACACGCGCCAGGCGATCATCCGCGCCGTGCTGTTCATGCTCTCGTACACGGGCTACTTTCTCGCGTTTCCCGCCATGCCGCTCGCCGATGTGGTCGCGCTGTACTTCACCGCGCCGCTGTTCGTCGTACTGCTGTCGTGGCCGTACCTGGGCGAGCGCCAGAGCCTCGGCCGCTGGATTGCGGTGATCGTCGGTTTTACCGGGGCGCTGGTGGTGGCCCAGCCCGGTATGGGCGGGGTCGGCTGGGCGGCCCTGCTCCCGGTCGCAGCCGCCGCGCTCTACGCGCTCGGCCAGCTGATGGCGCGGCGCTACGGCGAGGACACCTCGGCCACGGTGCTGTCGTTCCACCAGAACTCCGTGTACCTGATCGGCGCGCTCGTGTTCTCGCTGATCGCCGCCCCGTTCGCGACCGCGCCGGGCGAGACCGGCAGCCTCGCGTTCCTGCTGCGCGCCTGGGTGATGCCGGACGGGCAGGACCTCCTCCTGCTCGGCCTGTGCGGGCCGATCGCCGTCGCCGGCACGATCCTGCTGACGAAGGCCTACCGCGAGGCGCCGCCGGGTGCGGTCGCGCCGATCGAGTACATGGCACTGATCTGGGCGACGCTGTGGGGGTTCCTGCTCTTCTCCGAGGTACCCGACACGGCATCGATCATCGGCGCGGCGCTGATCATCGCGAGCGGCCTCTTCGCCGTCACCCGCGGTGCGGCGGCGGTGCGCAACTCCAGGTGATCACGACACCGCCGTTCCTGTCGACGTCCCGCGGCGCGATGCTGGCGCTCGTTCTTGGCATCTCGATCTTCTCGATCCAGGATCCGATCATCAAGTCGCTGTCCGATACC